>DASWEZ010000242.1:0-3237 GCA_036394495.1 Burkholderiales bacterium | reverse complement strand
ACCAAGCAAAGCGCAAACGGTAGCCGTCGCAACTCCGTGCTGTCCGGCGCCGGTTTCCGCGATCACGCGGTGCTTGCCCATCCGTTCGACGAGCAACGCCTGGCCAAGGCAGTTGTTGATTTTGTGCGCGCCGGTATGGAGGAGATCCTCGCGCTTAAGATAAATTTTCGCGCCGCCAAGTTTGGCCGTCAGGCGGCGCGCGAAGAAGAGCGGCGTGGGGCGTCCGGCGTATGTCTTCAGCAGCAGGTCAAGCCGCTGCTGAAACTTGCGATCGCGCTTTGCTTTCTCGTATTCACGCTCTAGTTCATCGAGCGCGGCCATCAGCGTTTCCGGAACGTACCGTCCGCCGTAAACGCCGAAACGGCCAGCAGTGGCGGCTTTCGGCGCAGCTTTACCAGCCGTTCTTCTGGTCACGGTCGCAGTCGCCATCATCAATTTGCCTCTTCCATGGCCCGCACCGCTTGCACAAAGGCCCGAACTTTTCGGGGATCTTTTTTGCCCGGCTCGCGCTCCACGCCGGAGGAAACGTCCACGCCCCAGGGATGAAGTATGTGGATCGCCTCCTGCACATTGCCGGGACGCAATCCGCCGGCAACGATCAGCTTGCTGATGCTGTTGATGATTCCGGCCCAGGGCTGGACGCGTTCCCAGTCAAACTTTTGCCCCGTACCGCCACGGCTTTCCTCATTTGCGGAATCGAGTAGAACCCCCGACACGACGCCGGACCGGAACCCGTGGGTTTCGAGAAAGAGGTCGCCGTTTTTTGCGACGTGAATCTTGTGCACGCGTTTGCCCTTGTACGCCTCGTCCGGCTCTACCAGTCCGGCCGCGACCGGATCCCACCCGACAGTCTGTTCCGCGGGCGCGTCAAAAATTTTCGCGGGATAGCAGCGGAAAATCGCCGGCCGGGACCGATTGCCAAGTTCCCGGAATAGCGAGCGGCTGAAATCAGTACTCTCGTCGCCGCTCAATTGTACCGCTGTCAGGCCAGCCTGTTTGGTGGTATCACGCACTCGTTCCACAGTCTCGTTGACGAAAACGCCGACTTTTTCCATTCGCTGCGGTAACTGCGCGACGATCGAGCATGCGGTTTCCAATGTCACGTGGCGCCGGCTCTTCGGATAAAAGACGAAGCCCAACGCGTTCGCCCCCGCATCGGTGGCGGCAAGCGCGTCGTCGACATTCGTGATTCCGCAGATTTTGATCCAAGTCATAAAACAGTCGTCAGCGATCAGGCATCAGTAACTTCAACTAATTACTAACCAGCGTTCTTGCTTCTTCCTTCAACTTCGCCAGCGCTTCGCCGGGGTGCTCCGCTTTCATTAACGATTCGCCGATCAGAAACGCTTCGTATCCGGCGGATCGCAGACGAGCCAGGTCAGCGCCGGATTGGATGCCGCTCTCGGCCACGCGGACGCACTCGGCAGGGATTTTCTCCACAAGCCGGAAGGCAGTTTCGAGATTGACTTCGAATGTCCGCAGATTGCGGCTGTTGATGCCGATCAGGTCGCAACCTGCATCGAGGCCGCGTTGCAGTTCCAGTTCGTCATGAGCTTCGCACAAAACGTCGAGCCCCTGCACCCGCGCAATTCCGGCGAGCGATACCAGTTCCTTCTGATCGAGCGCCGCGACAATCAGCAGGATTGCGTCAGCCCGGTGTGCCCGGGCTTCCACGATCTGGATTTCATCAACGATGAAGTCTTTGCGTAAGCAGGGAAGAGAAGTGCTGGACGAGGCCTGACGCAGATACTCCAGCGATCCTTGAAAAAATTGTTCGTCTGTCAATACCGATAGCGCAGCTGCGCCTGCCTGCTGCAACTCCCGTCCGAGTTCCGATGGTCTGAAATCCGCGCGGATCAATCCTTTCGAGGGCGAGGCCTTTTTCAGTTCGGCAATAACGGCAATTCCGTTCTGCGACACTAGCCGCAACTGATTCCGAAATCCCCGCGGAGTGTGCGCCGCAGCCGCGCCTTCCAGCGCCTGCAGTTCGGAGTTTCGCCGGCCCGTCGATACCTGTTCAGACGCGCGCCTGGATAGGACCTGGCGCGTAGCGGCGACAATCGAGTCAAGAGAAGCCTGCATGACAGATTTTTAATTATACGGAAGCCGCCCGATTCACGTGACCTGCGGCGGCCGGTGATCGCCGTCATCCGTGATATCCGTCATTTTTCATACAGTCATTGACCCGACTTCCGGCAAGATGCTATAAACGACTGTTTTGTGCAGAGGGATGTAGTCCGATTGAAAGACTATATGCCAATGCGCAAGTTTTCCGGCGCGGCCAAATCGGCACTCCTCTTTATTTTGATATGCCAGGCGGTGGAAGCGTGTTCGGAGCGTGTTCGGAACTCCGGTGGCAGCCGTACTCGTGGCGGATCGAATCCTCCAGCGAGCAGTTAACCTGCCGGAGCAGATCACACGTTGTAACCCCTGAATACTTAGGAGGATCTTGATGCGCACTTGGAACGCCAGTCTTGCGTCCGTGGGACGGTTTGCGAAGACTTCGGCAACGCTAGCAACTCTGCTGCTTCTTACTGCCGGCCACGCGCTGGCGCAGCCCGCCACTGAGGAAGCAGGCGGCGAGGCGGCATTGAAACTGCCTGACCTTTCCTCGGTTTCGTTCCTCGGCATGGACGGCCATCGCCTGCTGACCATCGGCCTGCTGTTCTGTGTCTTCGGCCTCGGCTTCGGCATGATCATTTTCATGCGGCTGAAGAATCTCCCCGTGCACCGCTCCATGCGCGAAATCTCAGAGCTGATTTACGAAACCTGCAAGACCTACCTGATCACGCAAGGCAAGTTCCTGATGCTGCTGTGGGCATTCATTGCCGCCATTATCATCCTCTACTTTGGCGTGCTGCGGCATTTCGAAGTGCCTCGCGTCCTGATCATCCTGGTGTTCAGCCTGGTTGGAATCGCAGGCAGCTATGGCGTCGCATGGTTTGGCATTCGCGTGAACACCTTCGCGAATTCGCGAACCGCCTTCGCGTCGCTCCCCGGCAAACCGTACCCGGTTTATCAAATTCCGCTTGAGGCCGGAATGTCGATCGGCATGATGCTGATCTCGGTCGAACTGCTGATCATGCTCTTCATCCTGCTTTTCGTCCCGGGAGACTATGCCGGCCCCTGCTTCATCGGGTTCGCGATCGGCGAGTCGCTCGGTGCGGCTGCGCTGCGTATTGCAGGCGGCATCTTCACCAAGATCGCCGACATCGGTGCCGATTTGATGAAAATCGT
>DASWEZ010000241.1:0-11754 GCA_036394495.1 Burkholderiales bacterium | reverse complement strand
ATCCGGATGGCGCGGCAGATGAATTTGCCGATGTTTGTAAGGCTCGGCACTGGTTTGTGACTGAGCACCATGCGGTTGATGTTGATTTGGTGTTGATACAGAGGATTTGATCGTCGGGCGGGGTTTCCTTCATTCTTGCCCGCCGTGAGCGTCTTCCGGAACCCCGGACCTGCATCTAATCGGGGGATCCGGTCGTACAGGTCGGTCAAGCCGGCCAAAAAAACAACAAAAAAAGGTGCAGCGAAGGCTTTGCCGGATCGCGTAGCCCTGGATGACATTCGACAAACTTGAAATCGGTTTAGGAGATCTAAATGTTCAAAAAAGCAATCGTGGTTGCTGCAGTTCTTGGCTTCGCTTCCGTGGCGTTCGCGGATGAGGTGAAGTCCGGCGGCGCCAGCGACAAGCCGGCTCGTGCGCTGGAAGACGGCGCGGTGAAGTCGCAAGGCGCCGGCAGCAAACCCAGCCGTACCGCCGACGAAGTGAAGTCCGGCGGAGCAGCCAAGGCTGGTCGTGCAGTCGACGATGGCGCCGTCAAGGCACCGGGCAAGGCCAAGAAGCATGCCCGTGCAGTCGACGACAGCAAGGTCAAATCCGCCGGCAAGACCGACAAGGCCAGCCGCGCCGCGGACGAAGCCAAGAAGTAATCAGTAACACAGTCGAAGCGGGCCGACACTTACTCGTCGGCCCGTTTTTTTTCAGGCCGGTGCATTCCGACCGGCCATGCTTCGGATCCGCTATCCGGAGGTGATATGGACATGATGAGAAGACTTTTCTTCCTGGTTTCAGCGCTGCTCGCGGCAATGCTTTGCCGCCCGGGCTTTGCCATGACTTCCGCGATGGTCACTTCCTGTCCCGCGGGCATGGACCAGAAGGTCGAAACCGTGACCGGCATGTTCAAGGTCCACGTGATCTGCGACCACGTGATGTTCGAAATCCCGGAGGCCATGCTGAACCGGGACATGCTGGTCAACACCGAATTCGCCGCGCTGTCCACCGGCAGCGATTTTGTCGCACCCGGCTCGGTCGTGGACAACCGCGTCATCCGCTGGGTGCGCCGCGGCAACAAGCTCTATCTCGAGGACGTTCGTTACGAGATGTGGGCGCAGCACATGTCCAGCCTGCAGCGCGGGGTGAAATCGGCGTCTTTGCGCACGGTTATCAAGGCCTTCGATATCATCACGGAAGGGCCGGACAGGGCGCCGGTCATCGACATCACGACGTTGTTCGTCAGTGAAGTGCCCGACGGGTTCGCACTGGAATTCATGCAGTATTTCCGCATGAGCGCGATCGATCCGAAGCGCTCGTTCATCGAAAGCGTGAAGGCCTTTCCGCAGAACATCGACGTCCGTTTCCAGCAGACCTGGGTGCCGTCGGCCGCCGAACTCAGGAAGCAGGTCGAGGACGAGTCCGAACGCGTGCCGCCCGCCCTGGGATTCATTTTCCATACCAGCCTGCTGCTGCTTCCCGAGGAACCGATGAGTCCGCGGTTTGCAGACGACCGTGTCGGGTATTTTGCGGTTCCGTTCGACGACTACGGCACCAACGATCATGGCAAGGTGCGCCGCGCGTTCATCCAGCGCTACCGGCTGGAGAAGAAGAATCCGGAAGCCGAACTGTCGGATCCGGTCAAGCCGATAGTGTTCTTCATAAGTGACGAAGTGCCGGAGAAGTGGCGCCCCTATCTGAAGGACGGCATCGAGGACTGGCAGAAGGTGTTCGAAAAAGCGGGATTCAGCAACGCCATCGTCGCGCGCGATGCTCCGTCTCCTGAAGAAGACCCCAATTGGGATGCGGAGGACGTACGCTATAACGTGGTCCGCTGGACACCCAGCGGACGCCAGAACGCGATGGGCCCGGCGGTGGTCGATCCGCGCAGCGGTGAGGTCATTTCCTCGCACGCCATCTTCTGGCACGACGTGCTGAGGCTGGTCGAGACCTGGTACTTCACCCAGGTTTCACCGATGAACCCGAAAGCGCAGAAGCTGCCGTTGCCGGACGACGTGATCGGCGAGATGCTGCGCTATGTCGTCTCTCATGAAATCGGTCATGCACTCGGACTGCGCCACAATTTCAAGGGGCACTCCGCGTATTCGGTGGCGCAACTGCGCAACCGCGAATGGACCCAGAAATGGGGAACGTCCGCGTCGATCATGGACTATGCGCGGCTCAACTATGTTGCGCAGCCCGGTGACGATGCCTACCTGCTGCCCAGGTTCGGGCCTTACGATTATTTCGCGATCGAGTGGGGGTACCGGTCCTTCTCCAACGGCATGAGTTGCGATGACGAATGGCCCCACCTGGACGAAATGGCGGCGAAGCAGGTCGACGATCCAATGCTGCGCTTCGGCGGCGAAGACGACTTCGCGACCCTCGATCCGAAGGTCAATACCAATGTCGTCGGCGGGGATCCGATCGAAGCGGCCGAGTTGGGCCTGCGCAACATCGACCGGGTCATGCCGCTGCTCATTCCGGCCACGACCAAGCGCGGCGGGGACTACGTGCGCCTGCGCGAGATGTATCAGTCGCTGATGGTGCAGCGCTATCGTGAACTCGCCGCGGTAGCGAAGATCGTCGGCGGCGTCGAGGAAACACGCTACCAGGCGGGACGCGGAACGGCGCCGTTCAAACCCGTGGAGTCCGCACGCCAGCGTGCTGCGGTGAAATTCCTGATCGAAAGGGGATGGACGACGCCGCGTCCGTTGCTCAATCGCGAGGTCTTGAGGCGCATCGGTCCGGCGGGCGGGGCGGATGCCTTGCAGGGATCCAACGTGCAACTGTTGCGCCAGGTTCTGGATGCGGGCGTGTTCCAGCGCATGGCCGAGGCGCGGCACGCGGATCCGTCGGGACAAGGCTACGTCGGCATGGACATGCTGATCGACCTGAACGACGGGCTGTTTCTGGAACTCGACGCGAAAAAGCCCGTGATCGAACTGTATCGGCGTGAACTGCAGCGTAATTATGTGACGCTGCTGCTGGTGGCGACTGGTGCCACCAACGATCCGCAGGGTACGTCCACCTCGATCGACATTCAGAAGCTGCTCGACGACGGCTCGGCACACGGCATCGCCCGCAACCTTTCCGGCGCGCGCAACGCCACTTCACCGCTGGCCGACGTCGCCAAGGAATACCGGCGCGAGCGCGGCCGGCCCAGCGAGTTCCGGTCCTCGCTGCGCTCCGGCGTGGCGCATCTCTACGCGAAACTGGACGATGCGATCAAACGCACGAAGGACACCGAGACCCTGGCGCATCTTCGCGACTTGAGGTCGGAACTGGGGAAAGTACCGTAAGAACCGTGACGAACGTGACAGGGTTCTAAAGAAAAGGCGCGAAGCACAAAACATACGTCGTCACGCCGTCACGGTATTTTTGCTCGCTGTCTTGCCAGCATGCATTCGGTGTTGGGAACATAGAGCAGGTCTGCGATCTTGCGGACAAACTGGTCTTCGTAGACATCCAGGTCGGAATCGGCAAAGGCCACGCGCCAGAGGTTTTCGATGAGCCCGATGCGCTGATCGAGGGGGAGCAGCCGTTTGATGATGGATGCGGGATCGAAATAGGATGTCAGTCGCTGCGACCCGGCTTCCTTGAGCATTGCCTGCGCCTCGGGTTCGGGCAGCCCGAACATTTTTGCCATTGCCGCAACGGCCGTATGCGCTTTTTCCGGACTTTGCTTCAAATCGACACGTGTCATTTCGTGCAGCAAACCCGCGACAGCCAGCTTCAATTGCCGCTGCTCCGTTGCCGCCGGCTTTGCGGTTTCTCCGGCGGAGAGTTCGATAAAAAGATTCTTCAGGGCATTGAGCATCGGCTTTCCAATAGGGGATTTTCCGGGACCGAGCTTTGAGCGAACACGGTTGAGTGAAGTTCCCGTGGCGCGCGCGAGGCGCAGGCCCGTCTTCGGATCGCTTCGCCGGCGCGCTCGCCGTCCGCCGGGATCGCCGCGTTACAATTCGCGGACCCTAACCATCCGTGCGGGGAAATACATGAACAGATTGTTCGCGTCGCTATTCGTCCTGGGTGCCGTAATCGGGATGACGGCATCCCATGGCGCACCGCCCGAAAAACCCAATACCACGATCGCGGTCGGTGGCAAAGCGTCCCTGTATTACCTGCCATTGACGATCGCCGAGCGACTGGGTTATTTCCGGGACGAAGGATTGCAGGTCGAGATTATCGATTTCGCCGGCGGCGCGAAGGCGCTGCAGGCGATGATGGGAGGCAGTGCCGATGTCGTATCCGGCGGATTCGACCACGTGATGGTCATGCGCGCGCGCGGCCAGAATTTGCGCGGCTTCGTGTTGCAGGTAGCCACCCCCGCCATTTCCCTCGGCGTGGCGAAGGAGCGCGCCACGCAATACAAATCCGCGAAGGACCTGAAGGGCATGAAGATCGGCGTGTCCGCACCGGGTTCGAGCACGCATGCTTTCATCAACTACCTGCTGGCTTCGGCCGGGCTGGCGCCCGACAACGTGTCCATCATCGGCGTCGGTACCGGGCCGGCTGCCGTGGCTGCGATGCAGGCCGGTCATCTGGATGCGATCGCAAACATCGAACCCGCGATTACCCTGCTGGAGAAGACCGGCGCCATCAAGGTCGTCGTGGAAACCGTGAGCGTGCAGGGCGCCACGGCGGTATACGGCAGCCCGTTGCCCTCGGGTTCGCTCTACACCCGCGAGGAATTCATCAAGGCCAATCCGAACACGGTGCAGGCGCTGACGAACGCGATGGTGCGGGCGCTGAAGTGGCTGAAGACCGCGACGCCCAATGACGTGGCGAAGACCGTCCCGCCGGAATACCTGCTCGGCGATCGCGCGCTTTACCTGGAAGCGTATCGCAAGAACAGCGAGAGCTATTCGCGGGATGGCCTGTTTCCCCCGGCAGGCGCGGAGGCGCAATTGAAAGTATTGAGCGGTTTCGAGCAGGCGGTCCGGGAAGCGAAGGATCTGAACCCCGCCGATGCCTATACCAATGACTTTGTGCGCGATGCGCTGCACAAAAATAAATAGGGCGTGACGGACTGGGAAAGGCTCCCTTGAGCCATCCTGCGACACGTGTTACGGTTGTAGTTCCCTATCCCACAATCCGGTTATTCACGGGTTTCCCCAGGATGTGCATGAAGTACCCGATAACAATCATAACCATGCTATTGGCCGTCGCGCCCGTCACGGTGTTGGCACAAACCACTCCCGAGACCGGCAAGGAAATTTTCGAACAGATGTGCGCCGGATGTCACGGCACCTACGGTAACGGCCAGGAAGGAACGAAGGCCGGGTTCGTGCCCCGTATCGCCACGCTCGCCAACAAGGAATACATGGATTCTGTGCCCGATGACTATGTGACGATGATCATCAAGAAGGGCGGCGCCTACATGGGCAAGATCGCGGCCATGCCCGCCTGGGAGCACAAATTCAACGACGAGCAAGTCGCCAGCCTCGTCGCCCATATCCGCACGTTCACGAAAACGGCGGAAAAACATTAGGGATAAGAAAGATCCGGCCGGTCGAACGGCCAGGGTATGCAGGTATGTCGTAACGCAGTTGAAGTGGAATTCTGACGAAGCACGTGTAGGGAATTCTAACCAGGAGGAGAAGAAATGAATATTCTAAAATATGCAGCAGTAGTCGCGCTGGCGGTGGGGGGCCTTTCCGGTTCCGCATTCGCGCAGGATCGCGCGAAGGCTGAACCGGGTGGTCCGGCAGGAAAATGGTCCACGCGCACGCCCGTTACGCCGGACCCGAGCAAGATCAAAGTAGCCAAGGGCTACAAGGTCAGCGTGTTCGCCGCCGGCCTTGACACGATCACCTCGATCACGGTCGACAAGCACGACAACGTCTGGGTGGCGATCTCGGGCAACACCTTCGGCTTCCCGCCGCAGGGCATCGACAAGCCGCACGTCAAGATCTTCGACAAGTCCGGCAAGCTCATCAAGGACAACGTCGGCCTGGGCATCTTCAAGTCCTTCGCCCTGAACGAAATCGGTTACTGCCCGGAAAACGGCCGCACGTATGTGGGTGACTACAGCTACGGCATCTGGGAAATCGATGGCGTCAACGGCACGCCCAAGCTGATCATGAACGAAGTGCCGATCGGAGACCATGCACTGGGCGGCATCACCTGCCGCGACGGTTACTTGTATTACGCCGTGGGTGCGCCCAGCAACTCGGGCTACTCCGATCCGGACATCCATGGCTGGACCGACGCGATCGACCCTTACTGGGAGAAGCGCACGACCGACGGCATGCCCGCGCTTCCGCGCGATCCGCCCTGCCGCGACATCGTGCTGACGGGCCTGAACATCCGCGACAGCCAGGGCAACCTCACGGGCGCGTACCTGCCGAAGGGCACGCCTTCCAAGCCGGGCCAGGTGATCAAGGCGCAAAAGCCGTGCGGTGGCGCCATTCATCGGGCGAAGCTGAAAGCAGACAGCAACTACACGACCGACGACTGGGAAGTGTATGCAATGGGCCTGCGCAACTCGTCTGGCGTGGCGTTTGGTCCCAAGGGCTCGCGCTTCGAGAAGGCCCTGGCGGTATCCGATAACGGCATGAACGATAAGGGCAACCGCCGCGTCGCGAACGGCGGCGAGAAGCTGTTCATCTTCACCGAGAAGGGCCAGGACGGGGGCTTCCCGGACAAGGACGGCCAAAATTTCGTCAACATCAAGCGCTATGGGCCTGACGTGTATCGGGGCAACAAGTTCGACCCGACCCGGCCGAACCCGCAGCTCAACATCGGCGACAAGCCGTTCATCCCGACGCTGCCACCGTACCGGTTCATCGACCACTCCATCGGCGTGCGCGGCACGCCCTTGATCGTGGCGAACCCGAATCCGAACGGCTACGTCAACCCGATCATGGAGTGGGACACGAACAACCCCATGGACGGCCTGGCTTGGGCGCCGAAGGCTTTCGATGCGGGTGGCGACGTGATCTACACCGCGGTGTTCGGCATTATCGACAACGGGCCGGAAAGCCTGCGCCCGATGTGGCCGGCCATCGTCCGCATCGAGCTGCTGAATCCGGCCGGCGTGAAGTGGTCAATTTTCGCGGAAAACATAGACCCGGGCCCCAACGCCTACCAGAAGAAGGAAAACCGGGGCGGCTTCGAGCGCACCAACGACGTCGAGTTCAGCACCGACGGCAAGACCATGTACGTCGCCGACTACGGCGAACTCTACGTGAACTACCAGATGGAATCGCCGTTCTACACGACGCCGAAATCCGCCGTTGTCTGGGCGATCACGAAGCAGTAATTTGCGAGTTTCCTGAAATCCCGGCGGCTTCGGCCGCCGGGATTTTTTATGTCCGGATTGCCTCCGGGCGAAGCACGCATCCGGGAATGACCACGGCAATCCCTGCCGCGTTACTACCGTTTTTTTGTACTGCTAACCTTTCCCCGCAATTCCAGAAGGATCGGGTCTGCCGCCAGATTCACGCCGTTTACCGTCACGCTGGCCGTGAACGTTCCGTCGTCCAGTTCGCGCAGGTCATGCAGTTCGATGTGCTTGGCTTGATGGATCATGTCGGCAAGCAGGGCATTGAGGCGGTCGCGCACCGCAATGGCAATGACCGGGTCGCTGGGCGTTCGCGAAGCGCCATCGGGCCGTACGCGGTGCAGTGACTGCGCCAAAGGATCCAGCGATTCGATCCAGAATCGGCACCAGCCCGCCGCCGCACAGCCGCGAAACTGCGCCTCCACCGACGCGACGTATCCTGGGTGGCGGGGGGATGGTTCCTCGCCAATGGCTATCGGTATGGAAAACAAGCCGAGCAATACGGCGCCGACGGCGAGGAGCGATGTCATCGATGCTTTGCGCGCGAAGGGCATGCACGGCGTTATATCAGGTTTCACTTTCGGAAGGCGGGAACGAAGTGCCTGATTCCACGGGCCCGAGCCGCGCTGCTGTTACTGCCGATGATCGCCGCGGCCGCATTTCGGGCCGGTAAAATAGCAATCTGCCGGTCCGCGCCGGCAGGATTTTTCCCCTTGTTTTGAGTCCATCTATCCCAATCTGCCTTCCATGTCCGACAAGCATTCCGAAGCCATCCATATCCATGGCGCGCGCCAGAATAACCTCAAGAACCTCGATGTCGACCTCCCGCTGAACGAGTTGCTGGTGGTGACCGGGGTATCGGGTTCCGGCAAATCGTCCCTGGTGTTCGACACGCTGTATGCCGAGGGGCAGCGGCGTTACGTGGAGACATTTTCTCCGTACGCCCGCCAGTTTCTCGACCGCATGGACAAGCCGCAGGTCGATCGCATCGACGGCATTCCGCCGGCCATTGCCATTGACCAGACCAATCCGGTCCGCACCTCGCGTTCGACCGTGGGAACGATGACGGAATTGGCCGATTACCTGAAGCTTTTGTTCGCCCGCGCATCGCAACTCTATTGCCGCGGCTGCTCGCGTCCCGTGCGCCGCGACAATCCCGACTCCATTTATGCCGATCTGCAGGCGAGGGCGCAGCACGCCGGCGATCCGCGGCTGATCGTGACCTTCCCTATCGAGATTCCGAAGAATTTTTCGGAAGCTGAAATCCTGCAGTTGCTTGAAAGCCAGGGTTACACGCGTATTCATTCGAAGTCGAAAGACCGGCTGGAGGTCGTGCAGGATCGCTTTCGGGTTTCGTCCGCCGAACGCGCCCGCGTCATCGAAGCGCTGGAAGCGGCGCTGCGCGTGGGGCAGGGACACGTCAATGTCCACCACCTCACCCCAGCCCTCTCCCCCGCCAGCGGCGGAGAGGGAGATGGAAAATCGAGCGACCGGAGTTCTGTATCGAGTGCGTCCGCTTCGATTGAGCAGAATTCAAACCCAAACAGTGAAAAAACCACGGACGATTCTGGCTCCCTCTCTGCCCTCACGGGGGGAGAGGGCCGGGGTGAGGTGGGTGGGGCCGTGTGGCGGTATTCCTCAGATCTTCATTGCCCCGACTGCGACATCCACTATCGCGAACCCAGCCAGAGCACGTTCTCGTTCAACTCGCCGGTTGGTGCGTGCGACGTGTGCCGTGGTTTCGGCCGCGTCATCGGCGTCGACTATGGCCTGGTGATTCCGGATGAATCGAAGACCCTGGGCGGCGGCGCGGTGAAGCCGTGGCAGACGGCAAGCTTCAAGGAATGCCAGGACGATCTTGTCAAGTACGCAAAGAAGCGCGGCATCCCGCTCGACAAGCCGTGGCGGAATTTGAGCGTCGCGCAGAAAAGCTGGGTCATCGACGGCGAACCGGAATTTGTGAGCTGGAAAGAATCCTGGCCCGGCGTCTGGTATGGCGTGCAGCATTATTTCGACTGGCTGGAGAGCAAGGCGTACAAGATGCACATCCGCGTGCTGCTGTCGCGCTATCGCGCGTACACGCCGTGCACAGCCTGCGAAGGCAGCCGCCTGAAGCCGGATGCCTTGTTGTGGCGGGTCGGCAACAAGCAGGACGCCGATGCCGTGCTCGAGCCGCGCATGCGTTATCGTCCGAAGGATGTCGCATGGAACGAAACGCAGTTGCACGAAGTGCCCGGCCTGACCATCCACGACCTGATGCGTTTGCCGGTGGACCGCTGCGCGAAGTTTTTTTCGTCGGTGCACCTGCCCACCGTCGCATTGGACGAGGCAACGGAATTGCTGCTTGGTGAAACCCGCACGCGGCTTTCCTACCTTCAGGAAGTCGGCCTCGGCTACCTGACGCTCGACCGCCAGTCGCGCACGCTGTCCGGCGGCGAAGTCCAGCGCATAAATCTCACCACCGCACTAGGCACATCGCTGACCAATACGCTGTTCGTTCTGGACGAGCCGTCGATCGGCCTGCATCCCCGCGATATGGGCCGCGTGATCGCGGTCATGCAGAAACTGCGCGATGCCGGCAATTCTCTGGTCGTGGTCGAACACGATCCCCAGATCATGTTCGCAGCCGACCGCATTCTCGACATGGGACCGGGACCAGGCGAGAAGGGCGGCGAGATCGTATTTTTCGACCGCCCGGCCGCGCTTGCGGCCGCCCCGAATTCATTGACCGGTGAATACCTGGCCGGACGGCGCCGCGCCGATGCGGGACTCAAGCATCTTGCGGTAAAACCGGAAAATCCGCGCCTGGAAATCCTCGGTGCGACCGAGCACAACCTGAAGAATATCGACGTCGCCATCCCGCTCAACCGGCTGGTGTGCGTGACCGGCGTCTCGGGATCGGGCAAATCGACGCTGGTGCAGAACGTACTGTATCCAGGGTTGCTCAAACACAAGGGCAAACCCTCCGAAGCGGCAGGGGCGCACAAGGCGCTGGACAGTGCGGACCTGATCGGGGACGTGGTCATGGTCGATCAGACGCCGATCGGCCGCACGACACGTTCCAATCCGGCAAGTTACGTTGGCGCCTTCGACGCGATCCGCGACCTGTTCGCGAAATCGCCGATGGCGAAAGAGCGTGCCTACAAGCCCGGCATGTTCAGCTTCAATTCGGGTGACGGTCGTTGTCCGACCTGCGGCGGCAACGGGTTCGAACACGTCGAAATGCAGTTCCTGTCCGATGTCTATCTGCGTTGTCCCGATTGCGACGGGCGGCGCTATCGCCCGGAACTCCTCGAAGTCACGATTGCGCCCGAGGGAAAAGCGGCAAAGAGCATCGCCGATGTGCTCGACATGACGGTTTCCGAATCCGTCGACTATTTCGCCGCCTATCCAGACGTATTGCGCACCCTGCGTCCGCTCGCCGAAGTCGGCCTCGAATACCTGCGCCTCGGCCAGCCGGTGCCGACTTTGTCAGGCGGCGAAGCGCAACGCCTGAAGCTCGCAGGCCATCTGACTGAAGCCGCGAGGTTGGCCGCATCCCCACATGCGTCGCGCACCAAGGGCTCGCTGTTCCTGTTCGACGAGCCAACGACCGGTTTGCACTTTGAGGACATCGCGAAACTGTTGCGTTCGTTCCGGCGCCTGGTGGAAGCGGGGCATTCGCTGCTTGTGATCGAGCACAACCTCGATGTGATCGCAGCATGCGACTGGATCATCGACCTCGGCCCCGAAGGCGGCGAAGCCGGCGGAGAAGTCGTGTTCATGGGTACACCGGACCAGATCCGGCACGATGAAAAATCCCATACCGGCGTCGCGCTGAAGGAATACGAGCAGGCCATCGAGAAGGGCGCCTTTGCGCAGCAAGCGCCCGGCGGTTTGCGCCCGGTGCCTGTCGCGCTGCATCCGTCGATCGAGATTCACAATGCGCGCGAGCACAACCTGAAGAACATCGACCTTTCTCTGCCGCGCGGCAAATTCACCGTGATTACCGGCGTGTCGGGCAGCGGAAAATCCACGCTGGCGTTCGACATCGTGTTCGGTGAAGGTCAGCGCCGATATCTCGAGTCCTTGAACGCCTACGCGCGGCAATTCGTCCAGGTTGCTTCACGCCCGGATGTGGACGCGATCTACGGCATCCCGCCGACCGTCGCAATCGAGCAGCGCACCAGCCGTGGCGGCCGCAAGAGCACGGTCGGTACGCTGACCGAAATCCATCACTTCCTGCGCCTGCTTTTCGTAAAACTTGGCACGCAGCATTGTCCCGATTGCAGGGTGCCGATCGAACCGCAAAGCCCGGATGCGATCGCGGCACGCATCATGCGCGACTACAAAGGCCAGCATATCGGCCTCATGGCGCCTTTGGTGGTGAATCGCAAAGGCGTCTATACCGATCTCGCGAAGTGGGCCAATAACAAGGGCTTCCCGTATCTGCGCGTCGACGGCGAATTCCTGCCGACGCAGAAATTCCCACGCGTCGACCG
>DASWEZ010000240.1:0-13767 GCA_036394495.1 Burkholderiales bacterium | reverse complement strand
CCATCAGGCTGGGATCGATGCTCACGCGCTTGACGTCATGACGCCCGGTCATTGTGACCTTGACCATGCCGGCTCCGGCCTGGCCTTCGACTTCCATCGCGGCGATTTCTTCCTGTGCCTTCTTCAGGTTTTCCTGCATCTGCTGGGCCTGTTTCATCAGGCCCGCGAGCTGACCCTTCATCATATCTGTCTTCCTTACTGTACCGGTTTGATCGAAGTATCCTTGACCCGCGCATCGAAATTCTCGACCAGATCTCGCACGAACGGATCCGCGTCTATGGACTGGATGGCCTTGGCCAGTTTCGCCTGCCGCTCCTGGCTTTCGATTTCCGCCGGCGTCTTGCCGCTGCCGCCGGCCGAGATGCGTAGCCGCAGCTTGCGGCCAAAATATTCTCCTAGCGCGCTTTGCAGCTTCTCGGTGTAGGCTTTTTCCAGCAAGTGCTTGTGCGCCTCGGGCACGACCAGTTCAATATTATCGCCCTGCAGCGACTGGAACTCGCAATTGTCGCCCAGCATGCGCGCCATGCCGCCGACCTTGATGCGCCCGACGAGATTTCTCCAGTCCGACAATTCCGCCTCGATGGGCCGGGCATCCGCCACCGGTTGGCTCGATTTCTCCATGGCCGGCGGTTGGGCGACAGCTCGCGTGGCCGCGGGTGTTGCAGCCGGACGGCCGGCGACCGGTTTGGCGACAGCCGGATTCGCGCCAAGCTTGCCGCCCTGATGCAGAGGTACAAAGGCCAGCATGCGCATCAAAGTCATGGTGAAACCGGCAAATTCGTCCGGCGCCAGGCCAAGGTCACGCCGCCCGTGGATGGCGATCTGATAGAGCAGTTGCACGTCCTCTTCGCTGAAAGCGCGGCCGAGCGCAATGAGCGCGTCGCGTTCGGGCTCATCGTCGGCAAGGGCATCCGGAACCGTCTGCGCCAGGGCTATCCTGTGCAGCAGCGTCGCGAGCTCCTGCAACGCAGTCTCGAGGGACAGGCTGCGGGCGGTCATGCGATCGGCTTCGGCCAGCAATGCCGGCCCGTCGCCGCGTGTCAGCGCATTGAGTATCGAAAAAAGATAGCCGCGATCCACCGCGCCCAGCATTTCCCGCACCGAGGCCTCTTCGACTTTACCGGCCCCGTGCGCAATCGCCTGGTCGAGCAGCGACAACGCGTCGCGCATGCTGCCCTCCGCCGCGCGCGCAAGCAGATTCAGCGCGGGAATATCAAACGCCACTCCTTCCTTGCCGAGCACGTTTTCAAGCTGGCCGCGAATCTGGACCAGCGGGATTTGCTTCAGGTTGAATTGCAGGCAACGCGACAGGACGGTGACCGGGATTTTCTGCGGATCGGTGGTCGCCAGGATGAACTTGACGTGTGCGGGCGGTTCTTCCAAGGTTTTCAGCATCGCGTTGAACGCCGAGCGCGACAGCATGTGCACTTCGTCGATGATATACACCTTGAAGCGTCCGCTGGTCGGCGCGTACATTGCGTTCTCCAGCAATTCACGCATGTTGTCGACCTGCGTGTTGGATGCCGCATCGAGTTCGATCAGGTCCACAAAGCGGCCGGAATCGATCTCGACGCAGGCCGCGCACTTTCCGCACGGCGTCGCAGTCACGCCGGTTTCGCAGTTGAGCGCCTTGGCGATGATCCGCGCGAGCGTGGTCTTGCCCACACCGCGGGTGCCGGTCAGCAGGTAGGCATGATGCAGCCGGTTCTGCGTAAGCGCATTGCTGATCGCGCGTACCACATGTTCCTGGCCGACCAGCTCGGCGAAATTTTTCGGACGCCATTTACGCGCCAGCGCGAGCGTCATCTCAGACTTTCACCAAATAATGCTCAACAAACACGCTCACCGCGGAGGACGCTGAGGATTCACTTCTATACCCCCTTGAGGGGTACGCGGAGGAAAACCTTTTAGATAAAAGGCAAACAGATAGCATCGTGTGAGTGATTTGCCGCAAATCAGCGAACCGCGGGTCCCAAATAGAACATTTCGGAATTTCGTCTTTCCTCTGCGTACCCCTCAAGGGGGTATAGAAGTGAATCCTCCGCGTCCTCCGCGGTGAGCGCTTCTCTTGTAGGGGTGGCGAGCCTTACCCCCGGCACTTGCAAGAAATAGCTGTGGCTGCTTCCTTCCGGACCTGACCAGTTTCACTACCATGCAATGCGGGGAGGCCCGCCATTGAAACTCGTTATTGGTGATGGGTAATGGGCCATGGGCCATGAGCAATGGCAAAAGTGCGCGTCGCGCCTCTCTTCACTCATCGCCCATCGCTCATCGCCCATCACCGTTGGTCGCTAAGCGACCGACACCGGAATCTTGCCTATCTTCGACTGCCATTCGCGCGGCCCGGTCTGATGCACCGAAGTGCCGTTGACATCGACCGCGACCGTGACCGGCATATCCTTCACCTCGAACTCGTAGATCGCTTCCATCCCGAGATCAGCAAACGCGACCACGCGCGAAGACTTGATTGCCTTCGACACGAGATAGGCCGCCCCGCCGACCGCCATCAGGTAGACCGCCTTGTGCCTGCGGATTGCCTCGATCGCCGCCGGACCGCGTTCGGCCTTGCCGATCATGCCGAGCAATCCCGTCTTCGAAAGCATGGTCTCCGTGAATTTGTCCATACGCGTGGCGGTCGTCGGTCCGGCGGGACCCACTGCTTCGTCCCGTACCGCATCGACCGGCCCGACGTAGTAAATGAACCGGTTCCTGAAATCGACACCCGCAGGAAGACCCTCGCCTTTTGCCAGCAGATCCTGGATACGCTTGTGGGCCGCATCCCTGCCGGTCAGTATCTTGCCGTTCAACAGCAACGTTTCGCCCGGCTTCCACCCGGCGATCTCTTCGCGCGTGACTTTGGTCAGGTCGATACGGCGCGACGACGGCGACGGCGCCCAATGCACGTCGGGCCAGCGATCCAGGCTCGGTGGATCGAGCCTGGCCGCACCGCTGCCGTCCAGCGTAAAGTGCGCGTGGCGCGTCGCCGCGCAGTTCGGAATCATTGCGACGGGGAGCGACGCCGCATGCGTGGGATAGTCGAGAATCTTCACGTCGAGAACCGTCGTCAACCCACCCAGTCCCTGCGCGCCGATGCCCAGAGCGTTGACCTTGTCGCAGAGTTCGACACGCAATTCCTCGATCCGGTTCTTCGGTCCGCGCTGCTTCAGTTCATGCATGTCGATCGGGTCCATCAGCGCTTCCTTGGCGAGCACCATCGCTTTTTCCGCGGTGCCCCCGATGCCAATGCCGAGCATGCCCGGCGGACACCAACCCGCGCCCATGGTGGGCACGGTCTTCATGACCCAGTCCACGATGCTGTCGGAAGGATTCAGCATCACAAATCTGGATTTGTTCTCCGAACCCCCGCCTTTGGCCGAAATCTTTACATCGACCGTGTTGCCGGGCACGACTTCCATGTGGATCACGGCCGGGGTATTGTCTCTGGTGTTCCTGCGGCCACCGGCCGGATCGGAAAGGATCGAAGCGCGTAACTTGTTGTCAGGATGCAGGTAGGCACGGCGCACGCCCTCGTTGACCATGTCGGCCACGCTCATGGTCGCACCTTCCCAGCGTACGTCCATGCCGATGCGCAGAAAGGCGACGACGATACCGGTGTCCTGGCAGATCGGCCGCTTGCCCTCCGCGCACATTCGCGAGTTCGTCAGGATCTGCGCGATCGCATCGCGCGCCGCGGGTGATTGCTCGATCCGGTATGCCTCTCCAAGAGCCTCGATGTAGTCCATCGGATGATAGTAGGAGATGTACTGCAAGGCGTCGGCGACGCTTTCGATCAGGTCTTCCTGGCGAATGGCGGTCATGGTGCGGATGGATGAAATGCAGGGCTTCTCAGTGAGCGGTGCGCTGCACCGTCGCGATACGGTCAGTATACGCCATGACCAGTGCCGAGACCACGAAAGTCAGGTGAATCAGCACCTGCCACTTGATGGTCTGCTCGTTCATGTGCGGTGCATTGATGAACGTCTTGAGCAGGTGGATCGACGAGATGCCGATGAGCGCCATGGCGAGCTTGACCTTGAGCACGCCGGCGTTGACATGGGACAGCCATTCGGGCTCGTCCGGGTGGTTCTGCAGGTTCAGCTTCGAAACGAAAGTCTCATAACCGCCGACGATCACCATGATCAGCAGGTTTGCGATCATCACCACGTCGATCAGTCCGAGGACCAGCAGCATGATGTCGGTCTCGGACATTTCCCGGACGCCCAGCACCAGATGCCAAAGCTCGCCCATGAAGTGATACACGTACACCGTCTGGGCGACGACGAGCCCGACATAGAGCGGCGCCTGCAGCCAGCGGCTCCAGAAGATGAAACCGGCCAGTGTTTTTTGGGATTTGCTGTTGCTCGAATCCATGTATGTTCCGCATCACTTCAGAAATGGTGGGCGGATTTTACACTACGAAGAAATCCATTCGAGCCGCCCGGGATGGCCTGCGGGACTTCTCGCTATAATCCCCGGGAAGGATTTCCCGTCCGCAGCCAACGGCAGAATAAATAGTGGGGAGGATGCAATGAGTTCGATCGAATCGATCCTGCACGAAAACAGGCTGTTCCCGCCATCCGCGGATTTCGTCAAGCAGGCAAATATTTCCGGCATGCCTGCCTACCAGGCCTTGTGCGCGGAAGCCGAAAAAGACTACGAAGGTTTCTGGGCGCGCCTGGCAAAAGAAAATATTCTCTGGCAAAAGCCTTTTTCCAACGTGCTGGACGACAGTAAGGCGCCCTTCTTCAGGTGGTTCGGCGATGGCGAGCTGAATGTTTCCTACAACTGCCTGGATCGCCACCTCAACAGCCAGCCGAACAAGATCGCAATCATTTTCGAGGCGGACGATGGCACCGTCACCAAGATCACCTACAAGCAGCTCTATCACCGCGTTTGCCAGTTTGCCAACGGGCTGAAGTCCCTCGGCGTGAAAACCGGCGATCGCGTGATCGTCTACATGCCGATGTCGATCGAAGCGGTCATTGCAATGCAGGCCTGCGCGCGCATCGGGGCGACGCACTCGGTCGTGTTCGGCGGCTTCTCGGCCAAAAGCCTTCAGGAACGCATCATCGATGCTGGCGCCACGGCGGTCATCACCGCAGACGGGCAGATGCGCGGCGGCAAGGAGATCTCGCTCAAACCCGCGATAGACGAAGCGCTGGCCATGGGCGGATGCGAAGGCATCAGGAACGTCGTGGTCTACAAGCGCACCGGCAGTCAGACCAGAATGGATCCGCCGCGTGACGTCTGGTGGCACGATCTGGTGCAGAACCAACCCAACGTTTGCGAACCGGTCTGGGTCGGCGCGGAACATCCGCTGTTCATCCTCTACACGTCGGGGTCGACCGGCAAACCCAAGGGCGTCCAGCACTCGAGCGCCGGCTACCTGCTGCAAGCTATTCTGACAATGAAGTGGACCTTCGATGCCAAACCCGCGGACGTGTTCTGGTGCACAGCGGACGTCGGCTGGGTGACCGGTCATACCTATATCACTTACGGCCCGCTCGCAGTGGGCGCCACGGAAATCGTGTTCGAAGGTGTGCCGACTTTCCCGGATGCGGGCCGATTCTGGAAGATCATCCAGGATCACGCCGTAACGATTTTTTACACCGCGCCCACGGCGATTCGCTCGCTGATCAAGGCCGGTGCCGACCTGCCCAGGAAATACAACCTGAGCAGCCTGCGCCTGCTCGGTTCGGTCGGCGAACCGATCAATCCCGAAGCCTGGATGTGGTACTTCAACACCGTCGGCGGCGGGCGTTGCCCGGTCGTCGATACCTGGTGGCAAACCGAAACGGGCGGACACATGATCACTCCCCTCCCGGGGGCCACACCGCTCAAGCCAGGTTCCTGCACGATGCCGCTGCCGGGCATCATGGCTGCGATTGTCGATGAGACCGGGCACGATGTCGAAAAAGGCAAAGGCGGCATTCTGGTCATCAAGAAGCCGTGGCCCTCGATGATCCGCAACATCTGGGGCGATCCGGAACGATTCAAAAAAAGTTACTACCCGGAAGATTTCAAGGGCAAGTATTACCTCGCCGGCGACGGCGCAAGCCGGGATCTCGATGGCTACTTCTGGATCATGGGTCGCATCGACGATGTGCTCAACGTGTCCGGACATCGGCTGGGGACGATGGAAATCGAATCCGCGCTGGTGGCGAACACGAAACTGGTAGCCGAGGCCGCGGTAGTCGGTCGGCCGGACGACCTCACCGGGGAAGCGGTGGTTGCTTTTGTCGTCACCAAAGGACCGCGCCCGACCGGAGATGACGCCAAGCGCATGGCGCAGGAACTGCGCGACTGGGTCGGCAAGGAAATCGGCGCCATCGCAAAACCCAAAGACATCCGCTTCGGCGACAACCTGCCCAAAACCCGCTCGGGGAAAATTATGCGGCGCTTGCTGCGCTCGATCGCCAGGGGCGAAGAGATTACTCAGGACATTTCCACTCTGGAGAACCCCGCCATACTCGAACAACTGAAGAAGGGCATGTAATCAGCAGTGGGTGCCACCACCACCAACGTGGAACCCTTTGTTTCTTTGACTTGAAAGGGGGTCTCAAGTATTCTCGCGCCTCCCGCAAAGTGTGAATGTCGAGTTGACCGGGAAGTCTCAGCAGCGGAGAGGTGGATGAGCGGTTTAAGTCGCACGCCTGGAAAGCGTGTTTAGGTGAATAACCTAACGAGGGTTCGAATCCCTCCCTCTCCGCCAATAAACAAAGCGACCCCTGCGGTCGCTTTTTTTATTGGCGGAGAGGGAGGGTACTTCGAGAACTCTCTGGCTCGACCACGAAGCACTGCTTCGTGGGACGCCGACGCGCCGTTGCGGCTGCGGTCCCTCGCCGGAGGCGAGGGATGACGGGACGCGGACCGGCACAATCCCTCTCTTCAAAGCGCCTTATGTCGCCTTTTTATTGGCCGCCGCGGCAGCGGATTGCGGCTGTCGTCGATTTCGAATCCCGTCATCCGCCTCGCTCGCATCGGCATTACGCCGATAGTGCCGACTAAGGTCCCGGAATAAAAGGATGATTTCCCAGGATCGCCCTGCGAATTGGCACAAAAATTTGACGCCTCCGGCCGACTGGCGCGCTCGACCAATAACGCTCCGACTCCCCGCCAAGCGTATTGCAACAGCCGCCGCCATATGTGCGTTACCGCACATACCGTTCAAAGTCATTTCACTACGCTTTCCGCTGCAGTTCCGCGGATCTGCGAAACCTTTAAACCCCTCGAAGGCGCCTTCACGTGCTTATCCGGCTCACTGATCACGCCAATTTCATCGAATGGCAGGGCAGTCCGCCGCTGCTCGAGTATAACGGCCAGCTCTATGGCCCATTCGATCCCGTGCCAGCCGAAATCGAGCGCCCCGCCCGTAGCACCGAAAACAACGCGAAATTTCCCTGCCTCGCCGAAGATTTCGTCGCAGGATGGATAGCCAACACCTACACGCACAATCCCGGCGACTGCCCGGAGATCGCGAAACGATTCACCAAGGCACACGCACAGGAAATCCCGACCGGCAATAACGAGGCGCAAAAGAACTGGTATTACGTGCACATGGGGGAGAAGCGCCATGTGAGCGAGGTGGACATGGTTTTTCGTGACATGCTGCGTCATGAGCGACGCACTCGCGACTCACGCGCCGAGTGCAAGGTCTACTGCACCCCGACTGGCTACAGCGGTCATGGTTATTATTTCTCGCCCGATGCCGCAGAGCGTTATTCGGTTTTCGTGATTTTGTGGAATGGCTCCGCGTGCTTCAAGCCCGCGGATTTGCGGCTACTGACGCTCGTTGCCTAGGCAGTGGCGGGGCTTACGGCAGATTAAAGGGTCAGATCCGTCCTTTGACGGGTTCCATTCGTCGCAATCAGCCGGTTGACGTAGCGCGAGAAACCGGCTGAATCCATCCAATAAATGCACGATCGGACCCATTTTCCATGGCTGGCCTGGCCAACGCTGTAGTTAAAAAATGCGCCGTCAGCTGATGTGCCAATAGCCGTCAGAACCTGAACGATCACCCCCGGAAAGAAAAACGAATTCAGCGAGGAGTGTTCCCGCCACGGATGTACATATCGCGTATCGAATTGGCTTCAAAGACAGTCCTTTCACAATCTTTTCGATCAGGAAAATCACGCACGCATTTCCGGCTCAAACCGATACGGGGCGCGCACGGGAACCTCCGGCGCCGAATCCTGTTCTGTTCTTGTGAATTATCGGCATGGGGCAGTGTAATCTGCTATTTGAAGACCGATGCGCCGATGGCACCGTGCGGGCGACCAGGCAGGGCTGTAGATGCCACGAATCAAGGAATTGTTCATAGTGTGCAGGTTCTGCGGGACGAAATTCAGTTCGAAGGCGTTTGCCGAAAGCGATGCCCTGGAGTCCGCGCTTGCCACCGGTCATATGGTGGATTGTCCGAAATGCGGAAAACGCATTCTGTGCAACAAGAGCAATACGTCGTATACCCTCGAAGAATCCGCCGGAACTGGCGGAATAGACTTTACGTGAGCGGCTCGACACGGCGTTGACGTTGCGCTGCAAGCGATCGCGCCATTCAACCGGCGGATCTGTACCCCATCCTGCAAAATGTGGTGTCGGCCGGCTATATGTGCGGTAACGCACAGAGCAGCTTCTGCGGCTTGAAGTAAGCTTGAGCATGCCGCGTATTGCGGACATGCAGCTCCGGGTATAACACCTTGTTCTTTTCCGGCATATTCAGCCTGCCCCTGTGGGGCACAATCCTCGCCGCGCTCGCGCTGACGCACGTCACCATCGCGGCCGTCACGATCTATCTGCACAGGGCACAGTGTCACCGCGCCCTCGTGCTGCATGCCCTCCCCAGCCACTTTTTCCGTTTCTGGCTGTGGCTTACGACCGGCATGATCACCAGGCAATGGATCGCAGTCCATCGAAAACACCACGCCAAATCCGAGTCTGTCGAAGATCCCCACAGCCCGCAGGTACTGGGCATCAGGCGCGTGCTTTGGGGCGGAATGTTGCTGTATACGAAAGAGGCGAAAAATACAGAAACGATAAGGCGCTATGGCAGCGGCGCGCCTTCGGATTGGATCGAGCAGCACGTGTATTCGGCGTTCCCGGGTCTTGGGATTGTCCTGTTGCCGATAATCGACATCGCCCTGTTCGGCCTGTTCCCGGGTTTGCTCGTGTATGGGATACAAATGGCCTGGATCCCGTTTTTCGCGGCGGGGGTCATCAATGGCATGGGCCACTATTACGGCTATCGCTCCTACGCTTGCAGCGATGCAAGCACGAATATCATCCCGTGGGGGATTCTGATCGGAGGCGAGGAATTGCATAACAACCACCACGCATTCGTCACTTCGGCGAAGCTGTCGAGAAAGTGGTACGAATTCGACATCGGCTGGATGTATATCCGCGTGCTTGTCCTCTGCGGTCTGGCGAGGGTCACCAGGGTCGCCCCCCGCCCGCGCTTTATCACGGGCAAATCCGTGTGCGACCTTGACACCCTGCACGCCATCATCACGCACCGGTACGAAGTACTCATGAAGTACAACCGCGCGGTGAAGCGTGCCCAAGCAGCAAGCTTTGGACGATTCCAACCTCACCTCCCGCAACATGCGCTTCCCGGACTCGGGCTTGCGCATTACAGGATGCCGTGGTCGCAGGGCAAGATCGTGCTCCGGCGCGAAAGCCGCAGAAGCACCGGCCTCGATACGCTCGACTCCATGGGGCGCGAGCTGAGCGCGTTGTGGGAGTCCCGGGCAGCCACTCGCGAGGAACTTCTGCAGCGACTGCGGGCCTGGTGCCAGCGTGCCGAGACCAGTGCCATCGTACCGCTGCAACAGTTCGCCCGCGAATTGCGCTGCTACGGCTGAATATCCGCGGGCGTGCATACAATCGCACGAAGGCCCGGCATCCGGGACTGATTGATGCCTGAAGGGTTTCAGACCGGGCCATTTTCCCGCGCGTCCTCCTGCGCCCTACCCTGCCTCAATAAGGTGATACCATTTCGCGCGGGTAAAACAAAAAATTCAGATAAGGACGAGAGGAGAAGCTGGATGGAAGTCTCAATCAAGAAGCTCACACTGGTCACAGGCTTGTTCCTGGGAATGCTGGCTCTGCCCGTTGCCTACGGCGAGGGGGAAAGCGACGGCATGACGGTGATGATGAATGGCAACATCGTGACGGCCGATCCGGAAAACATCAAATGGGTCCCCAACAAGTCAGCCCCCCACGGCATGCAAATCGTGCTGCTCTACGGCAATCCCTCACAACCGGGGCCTTACATTTTCCGTGCGAAGATGCCTTCCGGATACAAACTGCCCCCGCACAAGCATCCGGACGAACGTACGGTCACCGTACTGAAGGGGACCTACTGGGCCGGGGTCGGCGAACGCTACAATCCGATGGTCATGAAGGAATTCCAGGCCGGTGCGTTCTACATCACCAAGGCCGGCGTGCCGCACTATGCATGGGCTCGCACCGAAGTATTCATCCAGGAAATGGGCACGGGACCGCTTGAAAAACCCATCGAGTACATCAATCCCGACGACGATCCAAGAACCCAGTGATCTGTGAACGGTAAACAGTGAACGGTAAAAGCAAACGGGGTGGCGGCGCCACCCCGTTTTCATTGGGTCTTTGCACTTACTGATCACCGTTTACTGTTCACTGTTCGCGATGCCCTTTCAGGGCAAAGCGAATCTGCTCCAGGGCGCCCGGATCTTCCAGCGTAGTCAGATCTCCCGGATCGCGTCCTTCAGCCAGCGCCTGGATGCTGCGGCGGAGCATTTTGCCGGAACGGGTTTTCGGCAGCATGCTGACGAAGTGCACGCGCGCGGGACGCGCAATGGCACCCAACTGCCTGTCCACGGTGGCCAGCACTTCTTTCTCATGCGCGGCGCGCAGTTCCGGGGTCGCGATTTTCGCCGCATCCTTGACGACCGCAAAGGCGAGAGGCATCTGCCCCTTCAGCGAATCGTGCACGCCGACCACTGCGACCTCGGCGATATTCGCGTGGGCCTGCACCGCTTCCTCGATCTCGCGCGTGCCGAGCCGGTGGCCCGCGACATTGATCACATCGTCGGTGCGGCCGAGGATGAAGTAGTAACCATCCTTGTCGCGGATTCCCCAGTCGAAAGTTGAATAGACCAGCTTCTTGGAGAAGGTGGAGAAATAAGTCTTCACGAAGCGCTCGTCGTCTCCCCAGATGGTGGTCATGCAGCCCGGCGGCAGCGGGGGCTCGATCGCCACCACGGCCTTTTCGTCCGCGCCTGCTTCGCTCGCATCCGTTTCGCGCAACAGTTTCAGGTCGTAGCCGTAGGCCGGAAACGAAGGGCTGCCGTACTTGATCGGCGTCTTTTCCACGCCGTGCATCGCGGTCAGCACGGGCCAGCCGGTCTCGGTCTGCCAGTAGTGATCGATCACCGGTTTGCCGAGTCCTTCGGAAATCCAGGCATGTGTCGATTCATCCAGCGGTTCGCCGGCCAGAAACAGGTGCTTCAGGGACGACAGGTCGTATTTCTTCAGCAGCGCCGGATCGTGCTTCTTCAGCACGCGAATCGCAGTTGGTGCCGAGAACATGACGTTGACTTTGTAATCCTGAACGATCTTCCACCACACCCCTGCGTCGGGCCGTACCGGCACGCCTTCGTAAAGAATCGAGGTGAGCCCTGCAATCAGGGGTGCATAAATGATGTACGAGTGCCCGACAGCCCAGCCGATGTCGGAGGTCGTGAAGATGGTCTCGCCCGCGGCACCGCAATAGATGTGCTGCATTGAAGCCGCCATGGCGACCGCGTGTCCGCCCACGTCGCGTTGCACACCCTTCGGCTTGCCGGTGGTGCCGGAGGTATAGAGGATGTAAGACGGTTCGGAAGATTCGAGCCAGGTACAGGCTACCGCGGCGCCCTTGTGCCTGTCGGCCAGTTCCGCCCAATCGACATCCCTTCCCGGCACGTTCGGCATGTCCGGATCGAGACCGCGGTGATAGATAAGCACCTTTGCCGGCGGGTGCTTCGCCAGTCTGATCGATTCATCCACCAGCGGCTTGTACGGGATGACCTTGCCCATGCGGCTGCCGCCGTCCGCGGTGACCATCAATATCGGGCGCGCATCGTCGATGCGTGCCGCGAGGCTGGCTGCGGCAAAACCGCCGAACACCACCGAATGCACCGCGCCCAGGCGCGCGCAGGCAAGAATTGCGAACACCGCCTCCGGCATGTTCGGCATGTAGATGATCACCCGGTCGCCGCGCTTCACCCCTAACTCTTCCATCATGGCTGCAACGCGGTGCACTTCGGCATGAAGCTGCCGATAGGTGAACGCTGCGGTCTTGTCGACTTCCGTCGAGATCCAGATCAGGGCGTTCTGATCGCCGCGCACGGCAAGATGCCGATCCACTGCGTTGTGGCAAAGATTGGTGGTGCCGCCCGGGAACCAGCGCGCGAACGGCGGCCGGCTGTAGTCGAGCACCTTGTCGAAGGGTCGCTGCCAGTCGATCAGATGCGCCTGCTCCGACCAGAACGTATCGCGATGCTCGATCGAACGGCGGTGGAAATCGGTCTGGCGTTCCGGCATGGTCTCCCCCTGCTGTCTTGCCGCGTTTTATTCAGACGATCTTGACGACTGCGCGGCCGCGCATTTCCTTATCCATGATTTTCTTGAACACGCCTGGCAGCTCGGCGAATTCTACCGTCGTGACGATGTCCTTCAATTGCCGGGGCTTCAAATCGCTGCCGAGGCGCTTCCATACTTTCTCGCGCAGCGGCATCGGCGCATTGACCGAGTCGATGCCCAGCAGGCTGACGCCGCGCAGGATGAAAGGCATCACGGTGGTGTTGAAGTTGTGACTCGCCGCCAGGCCGATGCTGGCGAGCGTGCCGCCTATCTGCATGGTACTGGCAATCCACGACATGACGTCGCCGCCGAGGTTGTCGACGGCGCCGGCCCAGGTCGCTTTGTCTAGCGGCTTTATTTTGGCGAGATCGAGCTGGCTTCGCAGCATGACTTCCTTCGCGCCCAGGCCTTTGAGGTAAACGCTTTCGTTCTCCTTTCCGGTCAGCGCGACGACGTGATATCCCGTCCGTGCAAGGATATCGACAGCGATGCTGCCCACACCCCCAGTCGCTCCCGTTACGATGACGGGTCCGTTGCCGGGCTTCAGACCGTCGTGTTCCATGCGTTCTACCGCCAGCGCTGCCGTGAAGCCGGCGGTACCCAGCGCCATTGCTTCGAACAAATCCAGACCCTTTGGCAGCGGGACGACCCAGTCGGCGGGGATGCGTGCGTACTGCGCGTAGCCACCATCGTGAGCGACTCCGATGTCGTAGCTCGTGGCAATGACTGCATCGCCCTTCTTGAATCGCGCATCGCCCGACTCCGCAACCGTTCCCGACAGGTCGACGCCGCCCACACAGGGAAAACGGCGAATGATCCGGCCCGTACCGGTCGCGGCCAGGGCATCCTTGAAGTTGACGCTCGAATAGGCAACCTTGATCACGACATTGCCCGCATCCAGTTCGTCGAGACGCATGTCGACATAGCGGCCTGCCACCTTGTCGTCCTCGTTGAAAATGCGGAAGGCTTTCAACGTCGTCATCTGCGTTTCTCCTGCAGTAATCGATTGTCGGATATTAAGCGAGGTGGGGTTCGCTCAGATACTGGCGGGTCTGCATCTCGACGAGCCGGCTGGTGGCGCGTTCGGCTTCGACGTCGCCCGCAATAGCCTGCAGTAGATCCGGCAGATGAACCTCGGCGGAAAGTATCAGCTTGACGCGGCGATCG
>DASWEZ010000239.1:0-14750 GCA_036394495.1 Burkholderiales bacterium | reverse complement strand
GGGCGCTTCGTGATCTCGATCGTGCCGACCAACGGCAAGCAGGCCTACCAGGGCGTCGTCAGCATCGAAGGCGATAGCATCGCGCAGGTTCTGGAGCATTACATGGCGAAATCCGAACAGATCGAGACCCGTCTTTGGCTCGCCTCCGATTCAAACCAGGCGGCCGGGATGCTGTTGCAGAAACTGCCGGCGACGCCGAGCGAAGATGCCGACGCCTGGAACCGGGCAACCCGGCTGGGCGAAACCATAAAGCCCGAGGAACTGCTGGCATTGCCCGCGCCGGAAATCATCCGGCGCCTCTACCATCAGGAAGACGTGCGCGTGTTCGAGCCGCGCCCGGTGGCTTTCCGCTGCTCGTGCTCGCACGAACGGGTTACGTCCATGCTGCGCATGCTTGGCCATGAAGAAGTACGCTCCATACTCGAAGAGCGCGGCAACGTGGAAGTCGACTGCGAATTCTGCGGACGGCACTACGTCTTCGATGCAGTCGATGCGGAGCAGGTGTTCGCCGCGGATGTCATCCTGCCGGCGGAGAAGACAAAGCACTAGAAGGCCGTGAATGCCGCAACAACCGTGAATGTCGTGAATGTCGTAAAGGCAAAAGCAGGAAACTAGATCGAGTCACGATATTCACGTCATTCACGACATTCACGACATTCACGATCTTGGATGTGCATTGAATCGACGGCTCATGATTACCAATGACAGACGCTGAAGCCTCCCGCGTTCGCATCGACAAATGGCTCTGGGCGGCCCGCTTCTACAAGACCCGCAGCCTGTCCGCGGATGCGGTGGAGGGCGGCAAGGCGCAGCTCAACGGCGAGCGCGTGAAACCGGCGAAGATGCTCAAGGTCGGGGATACGCTCAATATCCGCAACGGGCATTTCGCGTGGGAGATTACCGTGCTCGCATTGAGCGAACGGCGCGGTTCGGCAACCGAAGCGGCGAAGCTGTATTCCGAATCGGATCAAAGCAAAAAGGAGCGCGAAGAGAAGAGCGCGCTGCTCAAGGTCGAACGCCAGTCGAATCCGTTTCCCGGCGGCCGTCCGACGAAGAAGGCGCGCCGCCAGATAATCAAATTTATCAGGGAGCAAGATTAACAACCGTGCTCTGGTTAACTGTTCTGGCTGCGGCGCGCTGGCGGCCGTTCCCGCAAACGGGTGTTCCACTAACGAGTCACGGCGGCCAGCGCCGGCAAATCATTCGCTTTACCCGCGACACCGACTGAGTTTTACCGCGCGAAACACGCTTTCCGCACGGCAACATTTTTCTCGACAAGCTTTAAAACCCGGGCGTACACTGCGCCCTCCTTTCCGCCACAGTCAGAGAATGCTCAAGACATTCGCCAGCGGCGCTGCTGTCTAAAAACATTTCCGCGTAGGAGATTCCCAGATGGATGATGTGGTAATCGTCGCCGCATTGCGCACAGGTGTCGGCAAATTCGGCGGCACGATAGGCAAAATTCCCGCAGCGGAACTTGGCGCCAAAGTTATTGCCGCGCTGCTTGCCAGGACCGGCGTGAAGCCGGAGTTGATCAGCGAAGTGCTGATGGGTCAGGTACTCACCGCTGCCACCGGCCAGAACCCTGCGCGCCAGGCATCCATCCGCGCCGGCCTTCCCCACATGGTTCCGGCGATGACCATCAATAAAGTCTGCGGCTCGGGCCTGAAGGCAACGCACCTCGCCGCGCAAGCGATCAAGGCCGGCGATGCCGACATCGTAATCGCGGGGGGGCAAGAGAGCATGAGCCTCGCACCGCACGCGCTGAACGGCGGGCGCGACGGCTTGCGCATGATGGATGGCAAGCTGATCGACACCATGATCGTCGACGGCCTGTGGGACGTCTACAACCAGTACCACATGGGTGTCACGGCGGAGAACGTGGCGAAGAAATGGAATGTCTCGCGCCAGGAACAGGACGAGTTCGCCGCAGCCTCTCAGCAAAAAGCGGAAGCCGCGCAAAAGGCCGGCCGGTTCAGGGATGAGATCGTGCCGGTCACCATATCCACCAGGAAAGGTGATGTGATATTCGATACGGACGAATACGTGCGCCATGGCACGACCGTCGACTCGCTGGCGTCGCTCAAGCCGGCATTCGACAAGAGCGGCACCGTCACCGCCGGCAACGCGTCGGGCATCAATGACGGCGCCGCCGCCGTAATGATGATGAGCGCATCGAAGGCGAAGGAACTCGGACTGCAGCCGCTTGCGCGCATCAGGGCCTATTCATCGGCAGGAGTCGATCCGAGCATCATGGGCATCGGCCCGATACCGGCGTCGAAACTGTGTCTGAAGAAAGCCGGCTGGACACCGAAGGACCTCGACCTGCTGGAGATCAACGAAGCGTTCGCAGCGCAGGCGATCGCGGTCAATCGCGACATGGGCTGGGATACGTCGAAGGTGAACGTCAATGGCGGCGCGATCGCGATTGGCCATCCCATCGGGGCGTCCGGCTGCCGCATCCTGGTCACGCTGATCCACGAGATGATAAAGCGCGATGCGAAGAAAGGCCTCGCGTCACTTTGCATCGGCGGCGGCATGGGTGTGGCACTCGCTATAGAACGTTAGAACGACCTTTTTGGCCACAGAGGACACAGAGGGCACAGAGAAAGGCAAGACAAGGTATCTGGATCCGATGGGAGTTCTGCATTCTGCCAACCATGCGGCAGAGGTTGATCCCCACCGACCACTCCAAATCCGTTCCGTCGATCTCTTTGCGTTCTCTCTTTTTTTCCTCTGCGTCCTTTGCGTCAACGCTCTTGATTTTGTTTTCCTCTGTGTCCTCTGTGGCTAGCTGAATTAGATGGAGAGAAAAGATGAACAACGGACGTGAAGTCGTAGTTATTTCCGGAGTGCGAACTGCGATCGGCGATTTTGGCGGGGCGCTGAAGGAATTTGCACCGACCGACCTGGGCGCGCATTGCGTGCGCGAAGCCTTGTCGCGCGCCAAGGTGGCGCCCGAAGAAGTGGGTCACGTCGTCTTCGGCAACGTGATCCACACCGAAACGAAAGACATGTACCTGTCACGTGTCTGCGCCATCAATGGCGGGATCCCGAAGGAAGTTCCGGCGATGACGCTAAACCGGCTGTGCGGCAGCGGATTGCAGGCCATCGTCAGCGCCGCCCAGATTGTTGCGCTGGGTGACGCGGACGTCGTCGTTGCGGGCGGCGCGGAATCCATGAGCCGCGCAAACTACTGGCTGCCGGCTGCGCGATGGGGCGCGAAAATGGGCGACCAGGTGGTGCTGGATTCGCTGACCGGCGCACTGTCCGATCCGTTCGACGCGTTGCACATGGGCGTCACGGCGGAAAACATCGCTGCGAAATACGGCCTGACGCGCGCCCAGCAGGACGAGTTCTCGGTCGAAAGCCATCGGCGCGCCGCGAATGCAATACAGAACGGCTACTTCAAGGATCAGATCCTGCCGATCGAGATCAAGGACCGCAAAGGCGTCAAGCTGTTCGATACCGACGAGCATGTGCGCGGCGATTCCAGCGTCGAGAATCTCGGCAAACTAAAAACGGTATTCAAGAAGGACGGCACCGTTACCGCGGGGAACGCTTCCGGCATCAACGACGGCGCCGCCGCGGTGGTTTTGATGGAGCGCAAGCTCGCGGAGAAAAAAGGACTGAAGCCGATGGCGCGGCTGGTCGCCTATGGCCACGCCGGCGTCGAACCGACGCTGATGGGCCTGGGCCCGATTCCCGCCGTCAGGAATGCCATGAAGAAGGCCGGCCTGACGGTCGCCGACATGGATGTGATCGAATCGAATGAAGCTTTCGCAGCGCAGGCCTGCGCCGTCGCCAGGGATCTCGGCTTCGATCCGAAGAAGGTCAACCCGAATGGCGGCGCCGTTGCGCTCGGTCATCCGGTCGGCGCCACCGGTTGCATCATCTCGGTCAAGGCGCTTTATGAACTGGAGCGCATCAAGGGCAAGTACGCGCTGGTGACCATGTGCATCGGCGGGGGGCAGGGGATCGCTGCGATTTACGAAAGGATGTAGATCGCGCGACGGGGCTAGGGGCTAGGGGCTAGGGAAAAGTCTGAGTCCTCAAAGAGGGCGGCGCATTGCGCCGCCTTATTTATTTTTACCCCTAGTCCCTAGCCCCTGCTCTTCCCCTAGCCCCTCAGCGCGCGCTGCGCGCAAGCGCTGCAGCTCTGCCAGGCAGAGATGAATAAAGGCCAGCGCCCCGAAAACCGGCGCAATCAGACTGAACGGCGGGATGAAGTAAATCACCCCGGTGACGAGGCCAAGCAGGAACAGCCGGCCGCGCGCAAATTCAAAAATCTGCCTCATCTCTGTCGCGTCGGCATGGTCCGATAGGGCATCGTAGCGAAACAGGCGCTGGTTCAGATAAGCCGACAACAAAAACGGCAACAGCACCGCCAGCGGTCCCAGCAACCATAGCGGCAAGGTCACGATCCACAGCGCTGCAAACAGGAAAATGGCAGCCAGGGCATTCCAGATACTGCCGATCACGGTGCCACCATGACGCAGTTCGAGGTCCGGATAGTCGCTTCGCGAGATGTGACGAACCAGCACGGGCATGGCGAATACGGTCGCAATCAGCAACGCGGTCAGGATGATGACCGGGGCCAGCAACGCAAGGACGACAGCTGCCGCCACCCACGAAGCCAGCCTGGCCAGATCCCAGTCGGCTGCCCAAGTGAAGGTCGCGTGGCTCATTACCGCATCCTGAATCGCCGACGTCCAGGTCCCCCAGTACGCCCAACCGAGTCCGATCCAGATCGCCAGCGCAATCAGCATCGGCACCAGCAGAATCAATAGAATGATGGGGTGCACAAGAGATTTTGCGGCGCCGATCAAGGCCTTGGTCACAGCATCCATTCAAGTTCCACCACGCTTCGGGAAATAGATTAACTACCTGTTTATAGGTATTTAACTACAGCATTCAATGAAAAATTTCGGCATCTGAAAATTTTCTGTTGACTTAGCCGCAGAGCAGCATAAAATGGGGGCGTTATTGCACTGCAGCAAACATGCCCGTTTCGCATCATCCAGCCCCCCAATAATGTTTCGTCTGTTCGAAGGAGAGAGTCATGAACAACGTACCTGAACAATTGTTGACCGCGAACAAGGAAAATCTGGAAACGTTCGTTGAATTCGCCGGCATAACTGCAGCCGGTGCAGAAAAGCTGTTGGACGTACAAATGAAGATCGCCAAGGCCATCTTTGCCGACACCGTGAAGCATGCAAAAACGATCGTCGCCGCCAAGGATGTCCAGGAACTGACCGAAATCCAGACCTCGGTCGCCCAGCCGTCCGCCGAAAAAGCCGCCGCTTATGGACGCAGCATCTATTCCGTCGTCGCTGAGACCCAGGCGGAACTGAGCAAGTTCTTCGAAGTCCGCTTTGCCGACATGAACAAGAACATGACGACCGCGCTGGACAAGGCAATGAAGAGTGCCCCCGCCGGTTCCGATGTCGCCGTGGCCGCAGTGAAGTCGGCAATGGCCGCCGCAAACCAGGCTTACGATGCATTCAGCAAGGCGACCAAGCAGGTGACGGAAGCAACCGAAGCGACGATAACCGCCGCGAGTGGCACGACCACCAAGAAAAAGGCCGCTTAAGCGCCCAGCAAACAGATTCAATTCCAAGGCCTCCGGAGTATTCCGGAGGCCTTTGTTTTTGCCTCGGGCCGTCCTATAGAATCCGGTTTGATCCGGATTTTGCGTCTCCCCTCAGTCACCACGCGTCCCTCCCCATATGCGCCTGACCGACCGACCCACCTGGAAAGCCCTGCACACGCACGCCCGCACCATGGGCGATACCCGCATCCTCGACCTGTTCGCGGAGGATCCGCAGCGGGCGCCGGGGTTTTCGCTCGAGGCCTGCGGAATCCTGTTCGACTATTCCAAAAATCCGGTTTCGGCGGAAACGCGCCGCCTGTTACTGGCTTTGGCCGAAGACGCCAGCGTGCCGGCGCAAATCGCGGCCATGTTCGAAGGCCGGCGCATCAATGTCACCGAAAAGCGCGCCGTCCTCCACACGGCCCTGCGCAACCGGTCGCCGCAGCCGGTCATGGTGGACGGGCAGGACGTCATGCCCGGGGTTCGCGCCGTCCTCAAGCGCATGCGCGGCATGGCGGAGCGTGTCCGCGCGGGTATCACGAAGGGCTGCACCGGTCGCGCGTTCACCGATATCGTGAACATCGGCATAGGCGGCTCCGACCTGGGCCCGCTGATGGTGACGAAGGCGCTGCGGCCTTATGGCTCACCCGGCCTGCGCGCTCACTTCGTCTCCAACATCGATGGCGCGCACCTGAACGCCACGCTTGCTGGACTGGATCCCGAGACGACGCTGTTCATCGTCTCCTCCAAAACCTTTACGACGCAGGAAACCCTGACCAATGCGCACTCTGCACGAGAGTGGTTACTTACTAAACTAACCGCGACCGCCTCCGCCGAAGTCCTCGTGGAGCATCATTTCGCCGCCGTTTCGACTAACCTCGAGGCCACCGCCGCCTTTGGCATCATCCCCGAGCGCGTGTTCGGATTCTGGGATTGGGTGGGGGGGCGCTACTCGCTGTGGTCGGCCATTGGCCTGCCGATCGCCCTCGCGGTCGGTTTCGAGCGATTCGAGGAACTCCTCGCCGGCGCCTACGAGATGGATGAGCATTTCCGCAATACGCCGCTGGAAAGCAACCTGCCGGTCCTGGCGGCGCTGATCGGGATATGGAACATCGATTTTCTGGGACATCCCACCCATGCCGTGCTGCCCTATGCCCAGGACTTGCTATATTTGCCAGCCTTCCTGCAACAGCTCGACATGGAGAGCAATGGCAAACGAGTGGACCGCTCGGGCACGGCGACGCCGTACCTCACCGGGCCGGTCATCTGGGGCGCACCCGGAACCAATGGCCAGCATGCGTTCTTCCAGCATCTGCACCAAGGTACGCAGGTCACGCCGGCGGATTTCATCGTTGCGGCAAACACGGCCGACCCCCTGGCCGGACACCACGACATGCTGCTTGCCAACTGCATCGCGCAGACCGAAGCGCTGTTGCGGGGCAAGAGTGCCGACGAAGTCCGGACCGAATTGAAAGCGTGCGGGATGCAGGGCGAGGAATTGGAGCGACTGACGCCCCATCGCGTATTTCCCGGCAACCGCCCCAGCAATACCTTTGTCCTGAAGCAGCTGGATCCGCGCTCGCTGGGTGCGCTGATTGCGCTTTATGAGCACAAGGTCTTCGTGCAAGGCGCGATCTGGAACATCAACTCATTCGATCAATGGGGCGTGGAACTCGGCAAGCAGCTTGCAGGCGGCGTGCTGGAAGATCTGAAGGCGGGGAAAGCCGGCGACGGGCATGATCCGTCGACCGTCAGGTTGATTGAGTATGTGCTGAAGAGCCGTGACGCGTGACGGTCGTGACGAGAAGAAACCGGTGCTGCGTACTGGGTGCTGCGTGCTGCGGGTAAATGCAAAAGGCCTGAAAGATCCCAAAGCGTTGCTCTTTACCGCTTTTACCCAGCACCCAGTACGCAGCACGCAGTACTCGAATGTCGTCGCGATCGCTACGGTTTCTCAACCTTCCAGGTTGAGAAACTTCTCCTTGTAGTACTTCAACTCCTCGATCGATTCATGGATGTCGGCGAGCGCTTCGTGCTTGCCGTGCTTGGCGAAGCCGGCCATGATCCCCGGCTTCCAGCGCTTGGCCAGTTCCTTCAGCGTGGAGACATCCAGATTGCGGTAATGGAAGAAGGCCTCGAGCTTGGGCATGTGTTTGGCCAGGAAGCGGCGGTCCTGGCAGATCGAATTGCCGCACATCGGCGACGCGCTCTGCGGCGAGTATTGCGCCAGGAAAGCGATCAATTCCGCCTCCACTTCCGCTTCGCCCTGGGTTGCCGCCTTTACCCGGTCGATCAGGCCGGATTTCTTGTGCGTGGACTTGTTCCATGAATCCATGCGCTCGAAGACGTCGTCGGGCTGGTGGATGACCTTGACCGGGCCTTCTGCGACGACGTTCAACTTCGAATCGGTAATGACGATCGCCACTTCGAGGACACGGTCATTGTCGGGGCTGAGCCCGCTCATTTCCATGTCGATCCAGATCAGGTTGTTGGGATCCTGTGCCATAATCCTTTGTTGTATCTGCCGAATTTTCCTGGCGCCATTTTGTCACAGATCACAGACTCTGACCGACATCCATGAACGTTTTCTCGATCCTGTTTCTTGCCGCGTTGATTACCGCAACGGGTTTGCGCCTGTGGCTGGCTTCACGCCATGTACGCCACATCCAGGCGAATCGCGGCGCGGTTCCCGCCGCGTTCTCGAATGACATCGGTCTGGATGCACACCAGAAGGCTGCGGACTACAGCAGCGCGAAGACCAGACTCAACATGAAGGCACTGGTTTTCGATGCGGCAGTCCTGCTGATCCTGACTTTCGGCGGCGGGCTGCAGGCGATCGACAATTTCGCGGCTTCACTTTTCTCCACCGGCATTCTGCGTGGCGTCGCATTCGTCGCGATCCTGACCGTAATCCTGTCCGTCATCGAACTGCCGTTCGACCTGTATCGCACTTTCGGCATCGAGAGCCGCTTCGGCTTCAACAAGATGACCCTGGGAATGTTCTTCGGCGACCTTGCCAAACACGCCGCCGTTGGCATCGCGCTCGGATTGCCGTTGTTGTTCGCGGTGCTCTGGCTGATGGCCGGCATGGGCGAGTTATGGTGGCTGTACGTGTGGCTGGTGGCCATCGCCTTCATGCTGTTCGTGCAATTCATCGCGCCCAGCGTGATCGCGCCGCTGTTCAACAAATTCGCGCCCATGCAGGACGGGGAAATGAAGACGCGGATCGAGAACCTGATTGCGCGCTGCGGCTTCACGTCCAATGGTCTGTTCGTGATGGACGGCTCGAAGCGCAGCAGCCACGGCAACGCCTACTTCACCGGATTCGGAAAATCCAAACGCATCGTGTTTTTCGATACGTTGCTGTCGAGGCTGGACATTGCCGAGATCGAAGCGGTGCTGGCACACGAACTCGGACATTTCCGCATGCGCCATGTGATCAAGCGGCTGGCCCTCATGGCGGTGTTCTCGCTGATATTCTTTTTCCTGCTCGGCCTGCTCAAGAACCAGGAATGGTTCTACCAGGGACTCAATGTCGGCTATCCCGCCACGGATGCAATGGCGCTGACGTTGTTCTTCATGGTCATGCCGGTTTTCACCTTCTTGCTGCAACCGCTGCTCGCGATGTACTCGCGCAAACACGAGTTCGAGGCCGACCAGTATGCCGCGAAATTCACACCGGCCCGCGATCTCGTCCATGCCCTGGTGAAGCTGTACAAGGATAATGCTTCGACGTTGACGCCGGATCCCCTGCATTCGGCGTTCTACGACTCCCATCCGCCCGCGTCGATCCGAATCGCGCGGCTCGAACAAATGGCGAAAGCATGAAATCCGTGACGGTCGTGACGGTCGTGACGGCGTGACGAAAGGAAAAGCATGAACGAGATATCAGAAGGGCTGGTCAGGAAAAAGTGCAAGCCATGCGAAGGCGGCGTGGCGCCGATGACGGAAGTTCAGATCGGGCACATGCTCAAAGGCCTGTCCGGCTGGGAATACAAGAACGGACTGGTGCAGAAGACCTTCAAGTTCAAGAATTACCACGAGACCATGGCATTCGTTAATGCCTCGGCGTGGATCTCGCACCGCGAAGACCATCATCCCGACATCGCGGTCGGTTACAGCCAGGCTACCGTCGCCTACATGACGCATGCAATCAAGGGCATTTCAGAGAATGACTTTATCTGTGCCGCCAAAATCGATGCACTTTTCGATCTTTAACTCTTTCACCGCAGAGGAAGAGCAAGAACAGCGGCGAACAACAAATCGGGAAATTGAGATCGATAGAGGTAGAAGCTTGATCGCTCCAGGAATGTAAGATCAATAAAATTTAGTTCCAGCATTCCCAATCCTCAACCTTATAGCCCAAATCAAACAATTTCTTTGAAGCACATCCATCGCCTTTCCTCTGCGCACCCCTCAAGGGGGTATTGTGAAGAATCCTCCGCGTCCTCTGCGGTTAGCGTTGTGTTTGATTAGTCGTTGAGCGCGAAGCCAAGTCTGCATCACGGCCTTGTCGTGGGCACCTTCGGCCGGCAATATCTGGTCGAGCTCGCCGGCCCCGAAGTCCTCACTTGTTTTCCACGCGGCAAGCGCAGCACGCTGGCTTGCGGCGATCGCGTCGAGATCGCGCGCACGGCGCCCGGCCAGGGCGTGGTCGAAGCCATCGATCCGCGTTCCGCGTTGCTGTATCGCTCCGACCAGTTCCGCCAGAAACTGATTGCCGCCAACGTCACGCAAATCGTCATCGTGCTGGCCGTCGTCCCGAGTTTTTACGAAGATTTGCTGAATCGCTGCATCGCGGCCGCGGAGAATCAGCGCCTGTCGCTGGTCATCGTATTGAACAAATTCGACCTGGCGGGGGAAGGCGCGGCGGCCATGGACCGCCTGGCTCTGTATTCCAGTCTGGGTTATCGCGTCATTCCGCTATCGGCCAAGCGCGACATTGAACCGCTGCGCCCCGCGCTGAACGGACAGGTGAGCGTCCTGATCGGCCAGTCCGGCATGGGAAAATCCACCATCATCAACGCGCTGATTCCCGGAGCCGGTGCCACCACCGCGGAAATTTCGGCGGCGCTCGATTCGGGCCGGCATACGACGACCCACGCCCGGCTCTATCATCTGGACGCCGATTCCAATCTGATCGATTCTCCCGGCATGCAGGAATTCGGCCTGCATCACCTGACGCAACAGGACATTGCCGAGACGTTCATCGAATTCCGGCCGCTGCTCGGCCATTGCCGCTTCCACAACTGCCGGCACCTGGTGGAACCGGGTTGCGCCATTTCGCAGGCGCAGACGGAAGGGAAAGTGGACGCCCGGCGGCTCGATGCGTACCGGAAACTGGTCAGGGAAATCGACTCGGGCAAGAAGTTCTAGGCAACAAGGGACGAATGGAATTTTCCAACCCCTAGCCCCTAGTCCCTAGCCCCTCTGGCTACGCGCCGACCCAGCGCGCGACGGTAAGCAGCGCGAGGATGAACATCCAGATCACCAGTGCGCGCCAGATCATGCCCACCGCGCTGGTCATGGTGTTCACATCGGCATCGTCGCCGAGCCCAAGTTCGGGACGAAAATTCACCGTACCATGATGATGCAGCGTTTCTCCCAGCCGCACGCCCAGCGCCCCTGCTCCACTCGCCAGTACCACGCCCTGTTCCGGATTCAGCCACGTCGTTGCCTGCGAGCGCCAGCAGTACACGGCGTCCTCGAAGTCTCCGGCGATGGCGAAACTCATTGCCGTCAGCCGCACCGGAATCCAGTCGATGTAGTGGAATATCTTCTGTGCGAATTTCCCGAAATCGCCATAGTCCTGCGGCGAACGCGAGCCCCATTTCTGCTCGAGGATGCCGGCCAGGCGGTAGAGCACCGCGCCGCTCGGGCCGGGGAGGATCAGGAACCAGAAGATGACGCCGAACACATGGCGATGCGAATTGATCAGGCCTTCCTCGATGGCCACCTTGGCTATTTCCGTGCCGTTATATTCCGCGGCGGACTCCCCGCGGAATTCGGTCAATAGCACCCGCGCCCGGTCCAGATCGCCGACGCGCAGCGCCTCGACGATCTCGGTGAATGCATGGCTGAACTGGCGAAACCCCATAGTGAGATAGAGCACCGCGACGTTCCATACCCATGCCGCGGCGATGCTGATGTCGCTAAGGAAATAATGGATCGCCGCGCACACCAGCACCCAGGGCAGTACGGCCAGCAGCCAGGCGACCATGCCCTGGTCCTGTTCGCCGGCATTGAAGTGGTTGCCGAGCGAGTTGACATAGCGCACATACCAGCGGTGGACGGCGTTGCGCGGGCTGAGCGGCCGGGCCTGCTCGATCAACAGCGTAAATAGAATGGAAAGGAAGGACATTGCGTAATCAGATCATCGATACAGCCCGCATCTTACCGGATAGCGGCGCAGCGGCCGGAATTGGCGTCCTGACTGGGCCGGTTTGCGAGTCGGCACTAAGTTGGCGCAGCGCCACGGTACCGGGCGCTATTTGTGTGCGACATACTTTGCCGCGGCTCTTCAAGAGACGCGGTGCAAGTCCATCAGGCAGAAACACTTTTTGGCTTGTTGGCGGATTGGCACCTCTATTGCTTTGATACCTTGCAGACGGAGAATGGTCTTGCTGCCCTAAGCAGCATGATCCGGTAGGGACACTAGGGTTCCGGCCTGCAAGGGTGACTGGTCCGAGAGTGGCCCGGCCTCATGATGAGGCTCCACGGAGGGATAAAAGCCCGGGAGAGCGAGACTGCTCTCCACCGCTTTTTTACCCGAATGAGGAGTTCAACATGCATGGCCTGCTTACGTTAGTCGCACGTCGCATTGCGCAGTCCCTCGTCGCCATCCTGCTTCTCGCGGGGACCGGCGCCTTCGCCGCGGGATCGGCAAAAATCGGCACGGTAATCTGGATCGGCTACGGGCCCTACTACGTCGCCGACGCGCTCGACCTCTACAAAAAGTCCGGCATAAAGGTCACGCTTCAGGTCTTCAGCGATCCCGCGCTGATTCCACCCGCAATCGAAGGCGGCTCGGTGGACGGCGGCATGCTGACCTACGACCAGGTCATCGGCCAGGTCGCCAAAGGCAGCACGCAACGCGTAGTCAGCCCGATCGACTACTCCGCGGGCGGCGACGCGATCGTCAGCAGCGTCGACATCAAGAAGGTCGCCGACTTCAAGGGCAAGAAAGTCGGCTACAACCCGCTCTCGCCTTCCGACTTCCTGCTGTCCTATGCGCTCAAGGTCAACAAGTTGACCGAGAAGGACATCATGCCGGTCAACATGACGCCGGAAGCGATTCCCGCGGCCATGGCCTCCGGCGCGATGCCTATCGGGGTGACCTACGAACCCAACGTATCGCAGATCACCGCGCTCGAGGGTGGCAAGAAATTCCACGTGGTGTATTCGTCCAAGGATGCCCCCGGCCTGATCACTGACGTGATGGTGTTCAAGAAAGAAGTCATCAAGGCCAAGCCCGAACTGGTCAAGGCGCTGATCCAGGGCTACATCGACGGGCTCGACTACATGAAAAAGAACCCGGACAAGGCCGCTGAAATCATCGGCAAGGCAATCGGCGTATCCGCCGCCGAGGTAAAGGATCAACTCTCCGGCGTTTACAACATGAAGCCGAGCGAAATGGCCAAGGTCTTCGCGAAGGGCAAGGACACCACCTCGCTGCACGTCAGCGGCGCCCTGATCGCCGAAATTCTGAAGGAGAAAGGCCAGATCACGACCATTCCGAAAACCGAGGACACGTACGATGACTCGATCCTCAAGGCGATGATGAAGAAGTAACCGGAGCGGGCCCGCGCTCGCGCGGGCCCTTCACGAGAACTCAATCCCATGCTCAGACAGTTCTTTCGCTCTCCCCGCGGCGCCTGGCTGAACGTCGCCGCGCTGGCTTACACGCTGCTCGGATGGGCGTTGGGCATCGCGCTGATGACCGCCGATGCCTGGTATGCGAACCTGGCCGGCGTGCTGCTCGCCGGGCATTGCCTGACTTACAGCGCCTACCTCGTGCACGAGTTCGCCCACCAGAGCATCTTCAAATCGGCCGCCGCGAACAACCGCTGGGGCGTGCTGATGAGCTGGGTCAACGGCAGTTGCTACGCGTCTTTCCAGGCGCTGCGCCGCAAGCACATGCGCCACCACATCGACCGCGCCGACGTGCTGACCTTCGATTACAAGAAATTCCTGCAGACCTCGCCCGCCTGGTTTCGCGGCCTGGTGATCGCCGCCGAGTGGCTCTACATCCCGGCAGTGGAACTCATCATGCACGCTTACGTGATGGTGTTGCCGTTCGTGAAACCGGCACGCCACGCGGAAAGGCCGCGCGTATTGGCCATCATCGCCATCCGGCTCGCGGCATTCGCCGCGCTCGGCTGGTATGCGCCCAAGGCCCTGGTGCTGTACGCCATCGCCTACTTCATCATGCTGCATGCGCTGCGCTTTACCGATGCGTACCAGCACACCTACGATGCGTTCGCGGTACTCGAGGAAGGCGACATTCCCGCCGACAAGGTGCGCGATCGCCAGTACGAGCAGGTCAACACCTACACCAACCTGGTATCGACGGCCCATCCCTGGATGAACCTGCTGTTGCTGAATTTCTCGTATCACAATGCCCACCATGAGCGCCCGATCGTGCCCTGGCACGATCTGCCGGCACTGGACGCACAACTGTTTCCGTCGGACCACGTGCAGATCATTCCGATGAGCGAACTGCTCAAGGGCTATCACCGCGACCGCGTCGGCCGCATCCTGTCGGACGACTATGGCGAAGTCATGACCAGCGGTCCCAACAAGGCGGATGGTTTTCTCGGCGCTGCAGGGGTCTCCTTCCTCACTGCAGTGTGATGCGGGCATGAACCCGAACTACGCACTTGCCGGCAAGGCCGTCATGGTCACCGGAGCGGGCCGCGGCATCGGCCACGCCATCGCACGGGCTTTTGCCGCACAGGGCTGCCGCCTGCTCGCAGTGGACCGCGACGCCGCCTCACTGCAGTCGGCCAAAGCCGCCTTCTCCGAGGCGCAGGAGGTTGCGACCGTAGCCTGCGATCTCAGCCACGATGGCGAACTCGAAAAGTTGCGTGCGGCATCCCGAAGCTTCAGCGATCAGCTCGACGTATTGGTGAACAACGCGGGCACCGAATATCCCACG
>DASWEZ010000238.1:0-2919 GCA_036394495.1 Burkholderiales bacterium | reverse complement strand
CCGCCGTTGTTGTTTCGCTCAAATTGTTCCGCTCAACTGCTTTTCCTGAAAATGCGGTCCAGGTGCTCCATATCGTTCACCACTTTCCAGTCGGTCGCGCCGGCGCCACGGGCACGTTTCTCCCACCACTCGAGGCGATCGAGGTAGCGGCGCGGATCGATGTTGTCGGTGCCGAGCTTGGTGACGTTCAGCGCGACAACTCGGATGCCGTTGAGCTTGATCGGAATGTCACGCACCGTCTTGTAATCCAGCTCTTCCTGCATGTCGGAGAAGATGACGATGGTCTTGCGCCCGGCCTGGGTCTCGTTCAAATACTCCGCCGCCTGGATGATGCCGCCGGTGATGTCGGTGTAGCGGCTGCCTTTTTCCTGCTGCTCCGCCTTGGCGAAAACGGCGAACTGATCGCTGAATGCGCGCTTCTGTGCGTTGGCGGCGAGCGGGTCCTTGCCCAGGCTGACCTTCGCGACGATCTCCTTCTCGCTGAAGCTGCGGCTCTTGACCCTGCCGACCGCGAGCGTATCGCCGGTGTTGATGGTGCCCAGCAGGTAATTCACCACGGCCTGCGCCTTGTTCATTTCCTTGACGTAAGTGCCGGACGTGTCGATCAGCACATAGACCGCCTGGTTATGGTTGACGGTGGGTCCGCAGGCAACAACGAACAGGAAGGCCGCGAGCACTCCAAGCGTGGATGTAACTTTCATATGGCCTCCTCGGTTCCGGACGCGCGCTTGAGCGGCGGCACCGAGCGCAGTTTGTTGCGCCGCGCCGCCCCTTCGCGATAACTTACGACCCAACGCTCGATCGCGAGCGGCGCAAAGATCACGACGTCGTAGAGCATGATCACGAAGCGGCCGATTTCCTTCGCCAGGTTGGCGGCAAAGCGCAGCACGAACGCCAGCCCCTGAAGCGCCAGTTCGAGGCCGGCGCCAAGCACCGTGCGACCCGAATTGATGAAGCTCTCCAGCGGGATCGCCACGAATGCGAGCGCGAACGGCAGCGTGAAGCCCAGGATCATCTGGCCGAAGGTCGGGATGCGGGTCACCCAACCGGTTTCCGCATGTGCCGCGCCGGCAACGGAGCCGAGTTGCTGCTTGAGCGCCACGTCCGCGGAAATGATGGCGTCGCGCATCACAGCGAGTGCTACCTCGACGCCCGCCAATACCAACAGGATGGTGAGGGCGGCCCACATCAGCCGGCGGCGCATCTTCTCGGTGATGCTGCCGAACTGAAAGAGGCTGGTGAAGCGCAGCGTTTCCATCAGGAAGAGGCCCATCAGCGTTTCAAACAGGATGATCACCAGCGCCGCCACTTCGGACGCCTGCAAGGTATCCGTGATGTAGTCGCCACCGCCGACCATGGCCGACATCGGCAGCGCGATCAGCTTGAAGTTGACGTAAGCGCCACCGAAAGCGATCAGCATCACCAGGCCCGCGACAAAGAACTGCGTGGACGCCGACGTGGCCAGCCCGTGCGCCGCGACTTTGCTCCTGGCGGCAATGCTTTCCAGCTTCAGCACGTTGGCGTCGATTTTCGCGGCGCTGACCTGCAGGCTCGTGATGTTGCGATCCACCTGCGTCAGCGTCTGGCTCACGGAACGCCAGAAAGGCAGAAAGCCCTTCAGGATCTTGTGCCGCTCCTGGTAGGCGCCGCGGTATTCGGAAACTACTTTCTGGTAGATATCGCCGAGGGCTTCGCGGATCTCGGCCAGAATGCGCTCGACCACGCCGTCGCCGGAGGCCTTGATCTTGGCAAGCGACTCGATCGCCTTCACCCACTCCGGCGGCGGCAGCGGCACTTCGCCTGTCTTCTTATAGTCCTCCTCGATGCGGGTGATCTCGTCCATGAGTTTGCGTTGCAGTACCGGATAGCCCTCCAGATCGCGCTGCACCAGCGTCGTGACGCGTTCGAACTCGCGCTCGATGGTCTGCTTGACTTCATGGCCGCCGTGCGCGAACAGCACCTGGCGGTTGCGGGCGCCCAGGCGGGTGGCCACGTCGCCGAGCCAGCGCGCGCCGAGCCGCAGCGGATTCGTCACCGCCCGGAACGCGCTCCTGATCAACGCATGCATCGGCTCGCGTGCCGCGTAGAGGAACGGTATTGCGAGCAGCAGCAGAATCAACAGTGACGGCAGTACCCGGTCCGGCCAGATGAATAAAGATTGCAGAAGCGACATAACTCCCCCTTGGGTGGTTTGTGCATCAACAAAAAAACACATTTACCTGTCTGGTATCTGCAACCAGTGGGCCAGCCTTTCGCTGCGCGCACCACATCTGTGCGTCACATTTTCGACAACCTTACATCACTGTTATTGCGCGGGTAAATCACGCGGAAAGTTGATTCTGGACATTCAACGCGGAAACGACTTGTCGTCTTCGAACGACGATCGGTGCCGCAATTGCGTAGCCCGATCGGCTTGCGACCACGACTGAATCCCCACAGCGATTCCGGTCTTGCGACCCGCTGTTCGCATGCTCGTCAGCGACGTGGAACTTGCGAAAAAAATGACGCCGTTCCCGCGCGATTGAGAAATGGAAACCGACGGTCCGATACCGCGACGGATTGCGGTGAAATTTCAGCGCGAGGACAAATAAAAAAGGCGGCCGATGGGCCGCCTTTCAAACGCATTGCAGCTGTGGCTACGCGACGGTAACCTGCCTCGACAGATAAACGTCCTGGATCGCATTGAGGATGGCCACACCCTCCTTCATCGGCCGCTGAAAAGCCTTGCGTCCCGAGATCAGACCCATGCCGCCGGCGCGCTTGTTGATGACCGCAGTGCGCACGGCATCGGCCAGGTCGTTGGCGCCCGATGCGCCGCCGGAGTTGATCAATCCCGCGCGGCCCATGTAGCAGTTGGCGACCTGGTAGCGCGTGAGGTCGATCGGATGGTCGGTGGCGAGCTCGGTGTACATGCGCTGG
>DASWEZ010000237.1:0-5794 GCA_036394495.1 Burkholderiales bacterium | reverse complement strand
CTGAACCGGTTCGGAAATGCCCTCGGGCTTCCGCAGGCTGTTTCAGGAGATATCCATTAGCAATTCATTTGAAACGCTCGGCCTTCGTGCCGAGCTGGTCCGCGCTGTTGCCGACGAAGGCTACACGCAACCCACCCCCGTACAAACCCAGGCCATTCCGGTCATCCTCGCCGGCCGCGATATTCTGGCCGGCGCGCAAACCGGAACCGGCAAGACAGCCGGATTCGCGCTGCCGCTGCTGCAGTTGCTGGCCGCTCGCACAGCCGGCGGCGATGCTTCACGGCGCCCGATTCGCGCGCTGATCCTCACACCCACCCGCGAGCTGGCAGCACAGATCGAGGAGAGCGTGCGCGGGTATGGGCGCCATCTGCGCCTGAAGTCGACCACCGTATTCGGCGGCGTCAGCATGAACCAGCAGATCGGCGCACTGCGCCGTGGCGTGGACATCCTGGTTGCAACGCCCGGGCGGCTGCTCGATCACCTGCAAAGCCGCACCGTGGATCTTTCGCGCGTCGAAATCCTGGTGCTGGACGAGGCCGACCGCATGCTCGACATGGGGTTCATCCGCGACATCCGCCGCATCCTGGTCGCGCTGCCGTCCAAACGCCAGAACCTGTTCTTCTCCGCGACTTTCACCCCGGAAATCCGCGGACTCGCGGATTCCTTCCTGCAATCGCCGGTTGAAGTTGCCGTGGCGAAAAGCACGGAAACCGCCGATCTGATTTCCCAGGTCGTGCATCCGGTGGACAAGGATCGCAAGCGCGCCGCGCTGGAGCACCTGATCAATGCCGGCGACTGGCGCCAGGTGCTGGTGTTCGCCCGCACCAAGCATGGTGCGAACCGGCTCGCCGAGCAACTCGACAAGGACGGCATCAGTGCCGATGCCATCCACGGCAACAAGAGCCAGGGCCAGCGTACGCGGGCACTGGCCCAGTTCAAGCTCGGCAAGGTGCGCGTGCTCGTCGCGACCGACATCGCGGCGCGGGGGCTCGATATCGAACAATTGCCGCATGTGGTCAACTACGAGTTGCCCAACGTGCCGGAAGACTATATCCATCGTATCGGCCGCACCGGCCGTGCCGGCAGTTCTGGGCAGGCCGTGTCGCTGGTATGCTCCGAAGAAGGCGATTTCCTGCGGGACATCGAACGCCTGCTCAAGCGCAGCATCGAGCGCGTCGTGATCGAGGGATTCCAGCCGACCGGAGCGCCGCTCAGGACCGACGGAGCCTCCGTCGCATCGCGCCAGCGCCGCCCGCAGCAGCGCCAGCAATCGGGCAGGCCGCGCACGCAGGGTCAGGGTGTACGCACCGGCAGTGGTGATGGACGCCGCGGCCAGGGCGCCGGTGCCGGCGGTGGCGGCCAGGGCCGTAACAGCTCGGGCGATCGCCAGCAGCGCAGCGGCAGCACTGCGCGCCGCGGCGATTCGCAACCGCATCAGAACGGCAACCGTTCGATCTCGTCATTGCTGGGTGGAAACCGCTGATAGACATTTATAAAAGGACACTTTGATGAATATTTTCGTCGGCAACTTGTCGCAGGAAGTGACCGAAACCGATCTGGCGGAGCTGTTCAAGCAGTTCGGCCAGGTGAAGTCGACCGAAGTAAAGCGCGACCTTTTTTCCGGCGTGACCAAGGGCTTCGGTTTCGTCGAAATGCCGGGAAAGAATCACTCCCTGGCCGCGATCGCCAGCCTCGACGGCAAGGATTTCAAGGGCCAGCCGCTGCGCGTGAACGAAGCGCGGGAATTTCCGGCCAGGGGCCGGAGGCGGTAAAGGCAGGACTCAGGTAAAAGGACTCGGGACTCAGGTAAAAAGTCTGAGGACTGGTAAAGACAGAGGGGCCGCGATGCGGCCCTTTTTATTTCACTGAGTCCTGAGTCCTTTTACCTGAGTCCTGCTCTTGCAGAGTCTGTCGTCTGACAAGCTCGGCAAAAGCATTCGCCGGCAGCGGCACGCTGAAGTAATAGCCCTGATAGGCACGGCATCCGGCCGCGCGCAGGAATTCGAGCTGCCCGCGCGTCTCGACGCCTTCGGCAACCAGGCCGAGTCCGAGGCTTTTTGCCATCGCGATCATGGCGCTCACGATCGCAGCGTCGTCCTTGTCGGTGGTGATGTCGCGGATGAAGGAGCGGTCGATCTTGAGGCTGTGAACCGGGAACTGCTTGAGATAGGCGAGGCTCGAGTAACCGGTGCCGAAATCGTCGATCGTGAGCCTGACGCCCAGATGCTCGAGCCGGGTCAGGGTCACTATCGTATCGCGGGATCGATCCATCACCGTGTTCTCGGTGATCTCCAGTTCGAGATGTTGCGGTGCCAGCCCGCTCTCGCGCAGGATTTCCGTGATCGAGGCAAGCAGGTTTTCCTGCCTGAGCTGCAGCGGCGAAAGATTGACCGCGAGCCGCAGGGCGGGAAGTCCTTCGCGCTGCCACTTGCGTGCCTGCGTGCAGGCGGCAAGCAGCACCCATCTGCCGATGTCGAGAATGAGTCCGGACTCCTCGGCAAGCGGAATGAAGTTCGCCGGCGCCACCAGGCCTTGCGGGCTCTGCCAGCGAATGAGCGCTTCCATGCCGGTGATGCGCCCGCTGTCCATGTCGACCACCGGCTGGTAGTGCAGCAGGAATTCCTGTTTTTCGATGGCACGCTTGAGCTTGGCCTCGAGTTCGAGGTGTTCGGCCGCGAGCGGTCCCATGCCTTCATCGTAGAACTGGAATTGCTGGCGGCCGCCGCGGTGCTTGGCGTGATACATGGCGATGTCGGCATTCTTGATGAGCTGCTCGATGTCTTCGCCGTCGCGCGGGTATATCGTGATGCCGATGCTCGCCGAGACCGACATGTCCCGCCCGTCGAGGTCCACCGGTTCGGCCAGGGCGTTCCTGATTTTCTCGGCGACGCCGGACAGTTGCTCCGGCTCGCTGACGCCTTCGATGACCACCGTGAACTCGTCTCCGCCCAGTCGCGCGATGGTATCCACCTCGCGCAGGAAGCCCTTGAGGCGCTCCGCCACGACTTTCAATACCCGGTCGCCGGCGGCATGCCCGAGGGTGTCGTTGATCTGCTTGAAGCGGTCGAGGTCGAGGAACATCAGTCCGACCATCGCCTGCTCGCGCTTGGCGCGCACGACCGCCTGGCGCAACCGGTCGTAGAACAGCGCGCGGTTGGGCAGTCCGGTCAGCACGTCGTATTGCGCGAGGAAGGAGAGGCGCTCCTCGAAGCGCTTGCGATCGGTGATGTCGTCGATGATGCCTTCGAGCGCTACGATTTCGCCGGCGTCGTTGCGTATCGCCTGCGCTTTTTCCGATACCCATTTCACCGTGGCATCGGCACAGACGATCTGGTATTCGACGTTGAAATGGTCGCTGCGCTCTAACTTCTCGCGGATTTCGCTCTGGACGCGGGCACGGTCGCCGGGATACACCAGATCGATGAACGACAGCACGCGGTTGTCGATCAGGTCGACCGGCCGATAGCCCGTTAGCCGTATACAGCCCTCGCTGGCAAACTCCAGGGTCCACAGGTCGTCGACGCGGCAGCGGTAAGCCATGCCGGGAAGGTTGCCGAGTAGCGTGGACAGCGCGCGCTCGTTCTCGCGCAGCGCGGATTCCGCGGCGCGCCGCTTCGTGTCCCGCTCGATGGCATCGAGGCCGAACGAAAGGTTCAGCGCCATCTCGTCCAGCAGACCGATCAGGTCCGTTTCGAAGATGCCGGTTTCCGGGGAATACACTGCCAGCGCCCCGATCACCGTGCCCGCCTTGCGCAAGGGAAATGCGGCACCGGACCGGAGCTTGGCACTGCGCGCGAGATTGCGCCACGCCTCGGTGCCGGGGTCGTTGAGGAAGTCATTGCTGATGCTGTGCACACCGCGCCGGATTGCATGGGCCAACGGACCGTTCAGATGCGGTCCGTCCCGGTCCAGATCGAGACGAATGCCGAGCAGCTGTTGCTGCTGTCCGCCGCACGCGGCGACAAATTGGCCGATGTGCTCATCGCCGACCGGCACTTCCATGATTCCCGCGAGTTCGAATTTGCCGTGGTCCACCGCGATTCGGCAGACCTCGCGGAACAGCTCCTCCGCGCTGGACAACAACGCGATCGCCTTATTGGTTTCGCTCAGCGCAGAATAAAGGTGCGTAAGCCGGGCGATGCGCAGTTCGTCGCGCTTGCGCGAGCTTATGTCGCGGAATATGGTCTGGATCGCGGGCCGGCCGGAATAGACGAAATAGCGCGAAGACGCCTCGACGTCGATCGGCGTGCCATCGAAGCGCAAGAACTTCAGTTCGAGCAAGGGCACATCGCGCCGGTCTTCATACATGCGCTGCGCACGACTGCGGGAAATGGCGTGGAAGTCCGGATGCACGATCGAATAGGCGCTACTTCCGAGAATCTGCGAGACATCGTTCGCCCCGAGCATGGCAACCGCAGCCTGGTTGGCAAAAACATGGGTACCTTCGCAATCGACGACGATTGCATCCGGCGACAGTTCCACCAGTTCGCGGTAGCGGGCATCGGCTTCGCGTCGCGCCAGGTACTCGCCCACCATCGTGCCCAGCGCGACCGCGGTCATCGTCAGGGCATCGTCAGGCACCCACGCGCGACGGCTGAAAAACTCCATCGCGCCCAGCGTCTGTCCGCGCACCACCAGCGGGAAAGCGAATGCCGAACGCAGTCCGACGGCGACGGCGGCGGGCCCGCGCCGAAACCCGGACAGGGTCGAAATATCCTCGACCAGATAGGGTTGGCAAAGCCTGAGCGCGGTGCGTACCAGTCCGCCTGGACCCGGTTCGAAAGAGGCGTTGCGCGATAACTGCACGAATTCGCTTTCGGCCAGGCCCGGCTCGTGCCAGATTTGCGAGCAGGTGATGTGATGGGTCTGCTCGTCTTCCTTCCAGCAGGCACCGTACTCCCACTGCAGCCCGGCGCAGATCCGTTCCACGATCATGGCCAGTGCATCGTGCTCGGAGGACGCCTCCACCAGCACACGCCCTATGTCCTGCAGCAAGGCCAGACGCGGGTCGGTGCGTGCAACGCTGTCTTGCATGTCGTGTGATTCGTCCACGGCCTGGGGTCTTTTCATCTCCGTCAATTATGGCGGATAACTACGACCGGTTCGCTATCCAGTGCCGGACTTTGCACCTAGAATCCCGGGTTTCGCGCCTCGTACAAGGATGACATGAGAACAGGCAAGAATACGGCCAGGCTGCTTGCGGCACGGGTCATCCCGGTCCTCCGGCTGCATTCCCGCCAGGATGCCGAAACAGCGATCGACTGCCTGGTCGAGGCCGGCTTCAAAACGGTCGAGCTGACGCTGACCACGCCCGGCGCGGTCGAATTGATCGGTTCGCTGCGCCGTAACAGCGGCGCGGACTTCCTGGTCGGTGCCGGAACGGTCCTCGACCTCGTGAGTGCCCAGGCCTGCCTCGATGCCGGGGCCGATTATCTGGTCTCGCCCTGCCTGGTGCCGGGCATGGCGGCACTGGCCGACAGGGCGGGTCGCATCGCCCTGACGGGTGGATTCACCCCCGGCGAAGTGCTGGCTGCCTGGCGCGAAGGCGCCGCCGTCGTCAAAATCTTTCCCGCTTCCACCGGTGGACCCTCGCATCTCGCCGCCTTGCACGCGGTTTACCCGGAAATTGCGCTGTGTCCGACCGGCGGCGTGTCGTCTGCGAACATGCTCGATTATTTCAAGGCCGGTGCGGCGGTCGTCGGCATCGGCAACAATGTGATCGACCAGGAAGCGCTGGCTGCGGGCGACCGCAGTGCGGTCATCGCGCACGCGCGCGGATTTCTCGAGATCGCGG
>DASWEZ010000236.1:0-16639 GCA_036394495.1 Burkholderiales bacterium | reverse complement strand
GTGAGTTTCCTGGCGCTGATCAGCATCAGCCTGGGCGTGCTCAACCTGATGCCGGTACCGTTATTGGACGGCGGACACCTCATGTATTATGTCGCCGAAATCGTCAAAGGCAGCCCGGTATCCGATCGGGTGATGGAGGTGGGCCAGCAAGTCGGTATGGTTCTGCTGTTCAGCTTGATGGCGTTCGCACTTTATAACGATATAAACCGCCTATTCGGTGGCTGACAAGCGGATGAAGAAGCGTTTACTGTTCCTGGTCCTATCGAGCCTCGTCAGCCTTCCCTCCCAAGCTTTCGAACCCTTCCAGGTCAAGGATATCCGCGTCGAGGGTATCCAGCGCACCGAAGCCGGCACGGTGTTCTCGTATTTGCCCATCAAGATCGGCGACACCGTCAACGAGGATCGCGTCACCGCGGCGGTGAAGGCGTTGTACGCGACCGGGTTTTTCAAGGACGTGAGGCTGGAGGCCGACGGCAACGTCCTCGTGGTCATGATCGAGGAAAGGCCGGCGATCGCGCAGGTCGAAATTACCGGTTCCAAGGAATTCGACGCCAAACAGCTCAAGGAAGGCCTGAAGCAGGTCGGACTGGCCGAATCGCGCATTTTCGACCGCGCTCTGCTGGAGCGCGCCGAACGCGAGCTGAAGAACCAGTACATCAGCCGCGGCAAGTACGGCGTGCAGGTCGCCACCACGGTCACGCCTCTCGAGCGCAACCGGGTGGCGCTCAATTTCGACATTTCGGAAGGCGAGGTGGCGAAGATCCGCGGCATCAATATCGTCGGCAACAAGATATTCAGCGACAAGGACCTGACCAGCGAATTCGTGCTGCGCACGCCGGGCTGGCTGACGTGGTACAGCAAGAACGACCAGTATTCCAAGCCAAAGCTGCAGGCCGACCTGGAAAACCTGCGTTCGTTTTACCTGAACCAGGGCTACCTCGAGTTCACCATCGATTCGACCCAGGTGTCGATCACGCCAGACAAGAAAGACATTTTCATCACGGTCAACCTGACCGAGGGCAGGAAGTACAAGGTTGCCGAAGTCAAACTCGCCGGCGACCTGATCGTCCCCGAAGCGGAGCTCGCCAGGCTCATCAAGCTGAAACCCGGAGATGTATTCTCGCGCGAACGCCTGACGGAGTCGACCAAGCTGATTCAGGACCGGCTCGGCAACGAAGGCTATGCATTCGCCAGCATCAACCCGGTGCCGGAAATCAATCGCGAGAAGGATGAAGTCACGTTCACGCTGTATGTCGATCCCGGCCGCCGCGTCTACGTGCGCCGCATCGGCATCTTCGGCAACACCAATACGCGCGACGAGGTCGTCAGGCGCGAAATGCGCCAGATGGAAAGCGGCTGGTACAACACAGAAAAACTCAACCGCTCGAAACAGCGTGTCGACAAGCTGGGCTATTTTTCCGATGTGCAGGTCGATACGCCGGCAGTCCAGGGCACCACAGACCAGGTGGACGTCGAGGTAAAACTGACCGAGCGCGCCACCGGCAATTTGACTGCGGGTGTGGGCTATTCCACGGCGGAGAAGGTCATTCTTTCGGCCGGCGTGTCACAGAGCAACATTTTCGGAACGGGCAATGCGCTTTCGTTCCAGGTCAGCACCGGCAGCATCAATCAGGTTTATTCGCTGTCCTATACCAATCCGTACTACACCGACGACGGCGTGAGCCTCGGCTTCGACCTGTACCAGCGCAAGGTGGATGCGTCGAACCTGTCCGCGATCGGCAGCTATAACACATCGACCCTCGGCACCGGCGTGCGCTTCGGCGTGCCGATAACGGAATACGACACCATCAACTACGGGTTGGCGTTCGAACGCACCTCGATCGGCCTGCTTGCCGATACGCCGCAGCGCTACATCGACTTCGTCAACCAATTCGGCTCGACCGCCGACAGCTATCTGGGCAGCGTAGGCTGGGCCAGGGACAAGCGCGACAGCGTGATCTACACCACCAGCGGCACGCTCCAGCGCATTACGGCGGAGGTCGGGCTGCCGGGCGGAGACCTGACCTACTACAGGGCCAGCTACCAGCATCAGTGGTATTATCCCCTCACGCGGGACCTGGTGTTTTACACGAACGGCCAGATCGGTTATGCGGGCGGATATGAAAACAAGCCGCTGCCGTTCTTCAAGGTGTTTTACCTGGGCGGCGTGAATTCCCTGCGTGGTTACGAGACTGCGTCCGTGGGGCCGAAGGATACGAACGGAGATTCGCTCGGCGGCAGCCATTTGTTGCTGGCCAGCGCCGAAATCCTGTTTCCCTTCCCGGGGCTGCAGAAGGACAAGTCGGTGCGGCTGAGCTGGTTCGTGGATGCCGGCACAGTCGGCGAGAAGTACGATTTCCAGGAGATGCGTTATTCGACCGGCCTGGGGTTCAACTGGTATTCGCCGGTCGGGCCGATGAAGATCAGCTTCGGCAAAGCGCTGAATCCGAAGCCCGACGACCGGCTGCAGAGCATCCAGTTCACACTGGGCACGATATTCTAGTTTTGTGCGGTTCAGACAGACGAAGGAGAATCGAAGTTGAATAAAATCTCGCTTGTGCTTGCCGCCGCGGCGCTGATGGCGAGTTCAAACCTCGTTCCCGCTGCGGAACTCAAGGTCGGCTTCGTCAAGCTCGAAAGGCTGTTCAAGGAAGCGGCACCCGCCGTCAAGGCGCAGAAAAAGATCGAAAAGGAATTCGCGTCCCGCGACCAGGAACTGCAGAAGCTCGCCAAACAGGCGCGGGACATGCAGACCAGCCTGGAGAAGGACGGCGTGACCATGAGCGAATCGGAGCGGCGCGACAAGGAGCAGGAGCTTGCACGCATGAACCGCGACCTGCAGCGCATGCAGCGCGAATTGCGCGAGGATCTGAACCTGCGCAAGAACGAGGAACTCGCCGCGGTGCTGGAGCGGGCCAACAAGGTCATCCAGCAGATCGCGGAGAGCGAGAAGTTCGACCTCATTCTGCAGGAAGCGGTATATATCAGCCCGCGCATCGACATCACCGACAGGGTAATCAAGGCGCTCGCAGACAAATAGCGGGCTGCGCGTTCGACAGTGCGGCACAGCTACCAGGCCAGAATGGAAGGGGACGCACGCAAGTCTTTCAGCCTGGCGGAACTGGCCGGGCAATTCGGCGGCACCGTGATCGGTGACGCCGCCGTGCGCATCCGCCAGGTGGCGCCGCTCGAAACCGCCAGACCGGGCGACCTTTCTTTCCTCACCAACCGCAAGTACCAGAAACTGCTGTCCACGACGCGCGCCGCCGCAGTCCTCCTTGCGCAGGATTCCGCCGACGCGACGCAGCTGCCGCGCATTGTCTGCAAGAATCCCTACGCCAGCTATGCGCGCATCGCCGCGCTGATCAATCCCGAAGTCCGGCCTGCGGCGGGCATCCACGCCCGAGCGGTCGTCGACGCGCAGGCGAGCCTAGCTCCTTCGGCATCCGTCGGGCCGTGCGCGGTGATCGAAAAGGGCGCACAGATCGGCGACGGCGTGGTGATCGGCGCGAACTGTTTCGTCGGCCAGGGTGCGCGCATCGGTGCCCACAGCCGCCTGCACCCGAATGCCACGGTCTATCACGACTGCATAATCGGCGAGCGCGTAATCCTGCATTCCGGCGTGGTGATCGGCGCCGACGGTTTCGGCATGGCCATGGACGAGGGGCGCTGGCTGAAAATTCCGCAGATCGGCCGCGTCGTGATCGGCGACGACGTGGAGGTGGGCGCGAGCACGACCATCGACCGCGGCGCGCTGGACGATACGGTCATCGAAGAGGGCGTGAAGCTGGACAACCAGATCCAGATCGGCCACAACTGCCATATCGGCGCGCATACCGCGATCGCCGGCTGCACCGGCATTGCCGGCAGCACCAGGATCGGCAAATATTGCATGCTGGGCGGCAATGCCATGATCTCCGGGCACCTGACGATTGCCGATCGCGTCGTCGTTTCAGGTGGAACGCTGGTCGCCAAGTCGATCACGGAAGCGGGCACCTATACGGCGGTTTTTCCCATGCAGCCGCATGCGCAATGGCTGAAGAATGCGGCGCTGGTGCGGCATCTGCACGAATTGATGGAAAGAGTCCGCAGTCTCGAGGACGAAGTGAAAAAACTGGGAAGGGGATGATTTTGGACTCGATGGAAATTCAGGAAATCATGGAGCATCTGCCGCATCGCTATCCGATGCTCCTGATCGACCGCGTGCTGTCGGTGGACCCGGGCAAGGAAATCGTCGCCCTGAAGAACGTCACCATCAGCGAACCTTTTTTCGCCGGGCATTTCCCGCACTATCCCGTCATGCCCGGTGTGTTGATCGTCGAGGCGATGGCGCAGGCGGCCGCGGTGCTGGCCTTCAAGACCTTCAACCTGAAGAGTGACGCCAGGAGCGTGTATTACTTCGTCGGCATCGACGAGGCGCGTTTCAAGAAGCCGGTGGTGCCGGGCGATCGCCTGATTCTGAAGGTGCAGATTTTGCGTGCCATACGCGGCATCTGGAAATTTTCGGCGCAGGCATTCGTCGACGACGTCTTGGTATCGGAGGCGCAACTGCTCTGTACGATGCGCGCAAATCCAGACAACGACCGGCAATGATCCACCCGAGCGCCATCGTTCATTCCGGGGCAAGGCTCGCGCCGGACGTCGAAATAGGACCTTATGCGATCATCGGCGAGCACGTCGAGATCGGCAGCGGCACCTCCATTGGTTCGCATGCCGTCGTCACCGGGCATACCCGCATCGGCAGCCACAACCGCATCTACCAGCATGCGGTCATCGGCGGCGACCCGCAGGATAAAAAATACGCCGGTGAACTCACGCGGCTTGAAATCGGCGATCACAACGTCATCCGCGAGTTCTGCACGCTGAATACGGGAACCGTCCAGGACGTGGGCGTAACGCGAATCGCCGATCACAACTGGATCATGGCCTATGTGCACATGGGTCACGATTCCGAAGTCGGCAGCCATACCGTTCTGGCGAACATGGTGACCCTGGCAGGGCACGTCACGATCCACGATCACGCCATCCTCGGCGGAGGTACCCTGGTTCATCAGTTTTGCCGGATCGGCACGAACGCATTCACCGGCGGCGGGACAGTCGTGTTGCGCGACGTGCCGCCTTTCGTGATGGCGAGCGGCAATTCCGCGGAGCCGCACGGCATCAACGTCGAAGGCCTGAAGCGCAGGGGCTTCAGCACGGAAGTCATAGAAGAGATCCGCCGTGCCTACAAGACACTCTACAAATCCGGACTATCTCTGGAGGATGCCAAACAGGTCCTGCACGGCCAGGTCGCAGAATGTCCGGAACTGGCGATTTTCGTGGAGTTTCTCGACTCCTCGAAGCGCAGCATCATCCGCTAGTGCCCATGAGCGAGCTGGCGGGCCGCGGAATCCGCATCGCTCTGGTGGCGGGAGAGGCATCCGGGGACCTGCTCGGCGCGCATCTGCTTGCTGCGCTGAAAGAGCGCATCCCGCGCCTGGAAGCGTTCGGCATCGGCGGGCCGAGAATGCAATCGACCGGGATGCAATCGTGGTACCCGATGGAATGGTTCGCGGTGCGCGGTTACGTAGAAGTGATCAGGAGCCTGCCGAAGCTGTTGCGCGTGCGGCGCGAACTCAAGCGCCGGCTGCTGGCGGACCCGCCCGACCTGTTCATCGGCATCGATGCGCCGGATTTCAATCTCGACCTGGAAGTCGCGCTGCGCGCTGGCGGCATTACCACGGTGCAATATGTCAGTCCCTCGATCTGGGGATGGCGAGGCGAGCGCATCCACAAGATCAAGCGCGCGGTTTCCAAGATGCTGGCGCTGTTTCCCTTCGAGCCGGCGATTTACGAGCGTGCGGGGGTGCCCGTTGCCTATGTGGGCCATCCGCTTGCGGACGAGTTTCCGGAATTTCCCGATCGCGGTGCCGCGCGCGAGCAGATGCGCATATCGCCGAAGCAGACCATCGTCGCCATTCTTCCCGGCAGCAGGCAGAGCGAAGTCCGCGAGATGGGAGAATTGTTCATCGCCACGGCCCGGCTGGTGGCGGAACAGATTCCCAACGTTCATTTCCTGGTGCCGCTGCTGAGCCGCGAGACCCGTAATATTTTCGAAGAGGCGATCTATCACCAGCAGGCCGAAGGCCTGCCGATCACGATCCTGTTCGGACACGCGCACATGGCGATGATCGCCGCGGATGCGATTCTCGTGGCTTCCGGCACAGCAACGCTGGAAGCCGCATTGCTGAAGCGCCCCATGGTCATCAGCTACAAGATGCCGCGCATCTCCGCCTGGATCATGCGGCGCAAGGCGCACTTGCCCTATGCCGGACTGCCGAACATTCTGGCCGGGGAGTTCGTCGTCCCCGAACTCCTGCAGGAAGACGCGACCGCCGAGAATCTCGCGCAGGCGCTGTGCAACCAGTTGCAGGACAAAGACGTGCGCAAGAGGCTGGAAATCAAATTCCTCGAAATCCACCGCTCGCTCAGACAGGACACGGCGACACGGGCGGTCGAGGCGATCCTGCCATTGCTCAACGCTGTTCGCGCGCCGGTGCCGGTGGCCGCTGCGCCGGCAAGCGAGGGCGCGCGCGCATGACGCGCGGCCTGCTCGTCTGCGGCGTGGACGAAGCGGGCAGGGGGCCGCTGGCAGGGCCTGTGTTTGCCGCCTGCGTGATCCTGAGCGAGGACGATCCGATCGCGGGGCTGGCCGATTCGAAGGTGCTGTCCCATGAACGCCGCGAGCAACTTGCCATCCAGATCCGCAGTCGTGCCGTCGCCTGGGCGGTGGCCAGCGCCTCGGTGGAAGAGATCGACAGCATCAACATCCTGAGGGCGAGCCTGCTCGCCATGCGGCGGGCCGTGGAGCAATTGAGCGTCGAGCCGCACGAGGTGCTGGTCGATGGGCTGTATTGCCCCGAAGTGCGTTTTCCGTCGCGTGCGATCGTCGACGGCGACGCGCTGGTGGCCGAGATTTCCGCGGCATCGATCCTCGCCAAGACCGCGCGCGATGCGCTGATGGTGCAATTGCACGAGCTCTATCCCGACTACGGATTCGCCAGCCACAAAGGCTATTCAACGCGCCAGCACCTCGAAGCCCTGCAGCGCTTCGGCGTTTGCCCCATCCACCGGCGCAGCTTCGCTCCGGTAAGGGCGCTCATCGATCCGCCTACCCACCACCCACCTCACCCCAGCCCTCTCCCCCCGTGAGGGCGGAGAGGGAGAGTTAAATGCAATCGGGCGACCACGTGGTCGCCTTTTTTTAAATTCTTCAGGATTGAAGAAGGTGCTGAAAGAGCGGGCAGCCCGAGGCTGCCCGTTGTTTTTCCATCTCCCTCTCCGCCCTCACGGGGGGAGAGGGCTGGGGTGAGGTGGGTGGTTGATTAGTAAACATGGCGTTGCAGGTTGGCTTTCTGCAGGATGGTCGTGGCGAGTTCTTCGATCGACTTGGTCGTGGTATCGAGGATGGAAATGCCCTCGGCGCGCATGAGGACTTCGGCTTCGCGGATTTCGTATTCGCAGTTTGCCATGCTCGAATAGGTGCTGCCAGGACGGCGTTCGTGGCGGATGCGCTGCAGCCGGTCGGCGCGGATGGTCAGGCCGAACATTTTCTTGCGATAGTCCTTCAGTGCCGAGGGCAGCTTCTTCGCCTCGAAATCCTCGGGGATCAGCGGATAGTTGGCCGCGCGGATGCCGAATTGCAGCGCCATGTACAGGCAGGTCGGCGTCTTGCCGCAGCGTGATACGCCCACCAGGATGACATCGGCTTCATCGAGTTCCTTGGTGGTCTGTCCGTCGTCGTGGGACAGCGCGAAATTGACCGCTTCGATGCGGTTGAAATACGAATTGTTGTTGCGCACGCTGTGCGATCGGCCCACCGTATGGGAAGACTTCACGCCGAGTTCGGCCTCCATCGGGGCGATGAATACCTGGAAACAATCGATGTAGAACCCGTTCGCCGCCTGGATGATGCCGCTCAGGTTCTTGTCCACCAGGGTGCTGAATACCAGGGGCCGGATACCGTCCTTGCCGGCAGTCTGGTCGATCTGGCGCGCCGTTTCGTGCGCCTTTTCCTCCGAATCGACGAAAGGCAGCGTGATTTCGGTGAACGTCACGTGCTCGAACTGGGTCAACAGGCTGTGTCCCAGCATTTCCGCCGTGATCCCGGTGCGGTCCGAAATGAAGAAGGCCGTGCGATTGGGCGTCATGTTGTGATGCACAAGAATAGTTTCCACCGGTAAAATAACATCTTTTCACCTCTCGTCGCGGACCGCCGAATGAGCCAAAAGCAATACGTCATCCCGTTCGAACAATTGCGCATGACCAACGTCGAGAGCGTCGGCGGCAAGAATGCCTCCCTCGGGGAAATGATCAGCCAGCTGGCCGGCGCCGGCGTGCGCGTCCCGGGCGGTTTCGCCACGACGGCTGACGCCTATCGGGAGTTTCTGGCGGCCGGCGGCCTGGCCACGAAAATAGAGCAAGCCCTATCGAAGCTCGACATCGAGAACGTCACGGCGCTGGCGGATGCCGGCAAACATATTCGCCAGTGGATCCTGGAAGCGCCGCTGCCGCCCACTCTCGAAGCGGGCGTCGCATCCGCCTATCAGGCATTGGTCAAAGGGCAGGGCAATGAAGCGACTTTTGCGGTGCGCTCCTCCGCGACAGCGGAAGACCTGCCCGACGCTTCCTTCGCCGGCCAGCAGGAAACGTTCCTGAACATCCAGAGGCTGGACAATGTGTTGCTGGCGATCCGCCACGTGTTCGCCTCGCTGTACAACGATCGCGCCATTTCCTACCGGGTCCACCAGGGTTTTGCCCATTCGAACGTCGCGCTTTCGGCCGGCGTGCAGCGCATGGTCCGCAGCGACAAAGGCGCCGCCGGCGTGCTGTTCACGCTGGACACCGAATCCGGTTTCGACAAAGTGGTGTTCATCACCTCCGCCTACGGATTGGGCGAGACCGTCGTACAGGGACAGGTCAATCCGGACGAGTTCTATGTCTACAAGACGGCGCTGGCCGCCGGTCGTCCGGCCATCCTGCGCCGCAACCTGGGTTCCAAGGCGCTGCGCATGGTGTTCACCGACAGTCACGCAGCCGGCCGCTCGGTGCAAACGCTCGATGTTCCCGAAGCGGAGCAGCGCAGGTTCTCGATCACCGATACGGAAGTCGAGGAACTCGCCCGCTACGCGATGATCATCGAGAAACACTACGGCCGTCCGATGGATGTGGAATGGGGCCGTGACGGCATCGACGGCAAGCTCTACATCCTGCAGGCGCGGCCCGAAACGGTGAAGGCGAGGGAGGAAACACAGGAGCGCTTCCGCCTGAAAAAACGCGGCGACGAACTGGTCACCGGCCGCGCGATCGGCAATCGCATAGGCACCGGCACGGTCAGGCTGGTGAAGAATGCGTCCGAGATGGACCGGGTGCGGTCCGGCGACGTGCTGGTCACCGACATGACCGACCCCGACTGGGAGCCGGTCATGAAGAGGGCCTCCGCGATCGTCACCAACCGCGGCGGGCGCACCTGCCATGCGGCGATCATCGCCCGCGAACTCGGCATTCCGGCTGTGGTCGGCTGCGGCGATGCGACGACGAAACTGGCCGAGGGCGAGCACGTGACGGTGTCCTGCGCGGAAGGCGATACCGGCTTCGTCTATCAGGGCATTCTCGACGTCGAAGTGCTGCGAATCCAGATGGACAAGCTGCCGGACATCCCGGTGAAAATCAGCATGAACGTCGGCAACCCGGAACTGGCCTTTGACTTCCAGCGCCTGCCCAATGCCGGCATCGGCCTGGCGCGGCTGGAATTCATCATCGCGCGCATGATCGGCGTGCATCCGAAGGCGGCGCTGGGCTATGCCAAGCTCAAGCCGGACCTCAAGGAGGCGATCGACGTACTTTGCGCGGGCTATCCGGATCCGGTCTCGTTTTACGTGGACAAGCTCACCGAAGGCATCGCCACGCTCGGCGCCGCGTTCTTTCCGAAGCCGGTGATCGTGCGCATGTCCGATTTCAAGTCCAATGAATACTCCAGGCTGACCGGTGGCAAGCAGTACGAACCGGAAGAAGAAAATCCCATGCTCGGCTTCCGTGGCGCGTCGCGCTACATATCCGATTCCTTCCGGGAATGCTTCGAGCTGGAATGCCGCGCGCTAAAGAAGGTGCGCGACGAAATGGGGTTGACCAACGTGGAAATCATGGTGCCGTTCGTGCGCACCGTGAGCGAAGCCGCGCAGGTCATCGAACTGCTCAGGGGAAACGGGCTGGAACGCGGCAAGAATGGCTTGCGGGTGATCATGATGTGCGAGATCCCGTCGAACGCGATCCTGGCGGACCAGTTCCTGCAGCATTTCGACGGCTTCTCGATCGGCTCCAACGACATGACCCAGCTGACGCTGGGGCTGGACCGCGATTCCGGCATCGTCGCCGGCCAGTTCGACGAACGCGACCCGGCGGTCAAGGTGATGCTCTCCATGGCGATCCAGGCCTGCCACAAGGCCGGCAAATACGTCGGCATCTGCGGGCAGGGGCCGTCGGATCATCCCGACCTCGCCGAATGGCTGATGGAGCGCGGGATCGACGCGATTTCGCTGAATCCCGACACCGTGGTCGAGACCTGGATGTTCCTGGGCAAATACGCGGAAAGAAAAGCTGCGGCGGCGTGAGGCGGCGGCACGACTTGAAAGCGCGGCCGGGCGCCACAATATTTTGTGACGCCTGACGCCGTATTGGGTTAATATTCTTCAGGCAAGTCGGAGCGAGTATGGAATGACAAAATTTATCTTTGTAACCGGTGGTGTCGTCTCTTCCCTGGGCAAAGGTATCGCTTCCGCGTCTCTCGCCGCAATTCTCGAATCCCGCGGCATCAAAGTCACCCTCCTCAAGCTGGACCCCTACATCAACGTCGACCCCGGCACCATGAGTCCTTTCCAGCATGGAGAGGTGTTCGTGACCGAGGATGGCGCCGAGACCGACCTGGACCTCGGCCACTACGAGCGCTTCGTCACCGCCAAGATGACCAAGCGCAACAACTTCACCACGGGCCAGATCTACGAAAGCGTGATCAAGAAGGAGCGCCGCGGCGACTATCTCGGCGGCACGGTGCAAGTCATCCCGCACATCACCGACGAGATCAAGAACTTCATCCGCATGGGCGCGGGCGACGCCGAAGTGGCGATCTGCGAAATCGGGGGCACCGTGGGCGACATCGAGTCGCTGCCCTTCCTCGAAGCGGTCCGGCAGATGAGCATCCAGAACGGCCGGGGCAATTCCTGCTTCATCCATCTGACGCTGGTGCCTTACATCCAGTCGGCCGGCGAGATCAAGACCAAGCCGACGCAACATTCAGTCAAGGAACTGCGCGAGATCGGCATCCAGCCGGATATTCTGTTGTGCCGCGCCGACCGCATGGTGCCGGACAACGAGCGCCGCAAGATCGCGCTGTTCACCAATGTCGAGGAAGAAGCTGTGATCTCGGCCGTGGACGTCGATTCGATTTACAAGATTCCCGGTTTCCTGCACGGGCAGGGGCTCGACGAAATCGTTTGCCGCAAGCTCGGCATCGTGGCGCCGCCGGCCGACCTGTCGAAATGGGAGAAGCTGCTTCGTGCCCGCGAGAATCCGACCCACGAAGCAAACATCGCGCTGGTCGGCAAGTACGTCGATCTCGCCGATTCCTACAAATCACTGTCCGAGGCGCTGATCCACGCGGGCATCCATACCCGCACCAAGCTCAACATCCATTACATCGATTCCGAGAGCATCGAGAAGGACGGAATCGGCTGCCTGGAAAAAATGGATGCCATCCTGGTGCCGGGCGGCTTCGGCAAGCGCGGCGTCGAGGGCAAGATCGCGGCGATCCGCCATGCCCGCGAGAACAAGATTCCCTATCTTGGCATCTGCCTCGGCATGCAGCTTGCCACCATCGAATTCGCACGCAACGTCGGCGGCTTCGCCGGTGCCAACAGCACGGAATTCGATCCCGATACGCCGCATCCGGTGGTTGCGCTGATCACCGAGTGGCTGGACCGCACCGGTCGAGTAGAGCGCCGCAGCGGCGAATCCGACATGGGCGGCACCATGCGGCTCGGTTCGCAATCCTGCCCGATCGAGCCCGGCACGCTGGCCGCGCAGATCTACGGCGCCCGGGTCAACGAGCGGCATCGCCATCGCTATGAAGTGAACAATGCCTATGTGCCCCTGCTGGAACCGAAAGGCTACAAGGTGTCCGCGCGTACGCCGAGCGAGAACCTGCCCGAGATGATGGAACTGCCGGGCCACCCCTGGTTCGTCGGTTGCCAGTTCCACCCCGAATTCACGTCCACGCCGCGCGAAGGCCATCCGTTGTTCTCGGCCTTCATTCGCGCCGCCGTGCGCTATCGCGAGAGCGATGGCCAGGTGGAGCACGGGCCGGCCAAGATCAAGAGCGTGGCCTGACATGAAGCTCTGCGGTTTCGACGTCGGCCTCGATCATCCATTATTTGTGATAGCGGGGAGCGTCGGAGCGCGGAGCAGGGGCCCTTGGGGATGCGACCGCGGAGACGATCGTTAGGGCCCGCACCGATGAGGCATAAATGAAGCTCTGCGGATTCGACGTCGGCCTCGATCATCCACTATTTGTGATAGCGGGCCCCTGCGTCGTCGAGTCGCGCGAAATGGCGATGGATACAGCGGGTCAGCTCAAGGAAATGACGGCCGCGCTCGGCATCCCGTTCATCTACAAATCGTCGTACGACAAGGCGAACCGCAGTTCCGGAAAATCCTTCCGCGGCCTCGGCGTGGACAAGGGCCTGGAAATCCTCGCCGACGTAAGGAAGAAAATCGGCGTGTCGGTGTTGACCGACGTCCACGCGGAAGACGAGATCACCGCGGTCGCCGCGGTGGTGGATGTGCTGCAGACACCCGCCTTCCTCTGCCGCCAGACCGATTTCATCCGTGCCGTTGCGATGAGCGGCAAGCCGGTGAATATCAAGAAGGGGCAGTTTCTCGCTCCCGGCGACATGAAGAACGTGGTCGACAAGGCGCGCGAAGCGAGCGGGCAGGACAACATCATGGTGTGCGAGCGCGGCGCGTCGTTCGGTTACAACAACCTGGTTTCCGACATGCGTTCGCTGGCGATCATGCGGGAAACCGCTTGTCCGGTGGTGTTCGATGCCACGCATTCGGTGCAACTGCCCGGCGGGCAGGGCACATCAAGCGGCGGCCAGCGCGAATTCGTGCCGGTGCTCGCGCGCGCAGCGGTGGCAACCGGCGTGGCGGGCGTGTTCATGGAAACGCACCCGAATCCGGAGAAGGCGCTGTCCGACGGCCCGAATGCCTGGCCTTTGCATTTGATGAAGTCGCTGCTCGAAACATTGAAATCGCTCGATGAACTGGTGAAATCCCGCGGGCTCGCCGAAAGCGCGTTGCTGGCAAAGCGGACCCGATGACAAACGGATCGATAACGAGGAAAAAATCAGGATGAGTTCCATTGTTGACATCGTTGCCCGCGAGATTCTGGACTCCCGCGGCAACCCCACGGTCGAAGCCGACGTGCTGCTGGAATCCGGTGTCAGCGGCCGTGCCGCCGTGCCGTCGGGCGCCTCGACCGGTTCCCGCGAAGCCATCGAACTGCGCGACGGCAACAAGAGCCGCTATGGCGGCAAGGGCGTGCTCAAGGCAATCGAACACATCAATACCGAAATCTGCGAAGCCATCGTGGGGCTCGACGCGGTCGAGCAATGCTTCATCGACCAGACCCTGATCGAACTCGACGGCACCGAAAACAAATCGCGCCTCGGCGCCAACGCCATGCTGGCGGTGTCGCTGGCGGTGTCGAAGGCGGCTTCCGAAGAATCGGGCCTGCCGCTGTATCGTTACCTCGGCGGTGCGGGAAGGATGCAATTGCCCGTGCCGATGATGAACGTCATCAATGGCGGCGAGCACGCGAACAACAGTCTCGACCTGCAGGAATTCATGATCATCCCGGTGGGGGCCGAGAGCTTCCGCGAAGCGATGCGTTGTGGCGCGGAGATTTTCCAGACGCTGAAGAAACTGATCGACAAGAAAGGCATGCCGACCACCGTGGGCGACGAAGGCGGGTTTGCGCCCAACCTGCCGAGCAACGAAGCGGCATTGCAACTCATCATCGAGGCCATCGATGCGGCGGGCTATACGCCCGGTTCGCAGGTCGCCATCGGCCTCGATTGCGCCAGTTCCGAATTTTTCAAGGACGGCAAGTACGACATAGCGTCGGAAAAACTGAAGCTCACCTCGAAGGAGTTGACCGACTATCTCGCGGCGTGGGTGGACAAGTATCCGATCATCAGCATCGAAGACGGCATGGCCGAAGGCGACTGGGAAGGCTGGAAAATCCTGACCGACCGGCTTGGCAAGAAAGTGCAGATCGTCGGCGACGACCTGTTCGTCACCAATACCAAGATCCTCGCGGAGGGCATCCGCCAGGGCATCGCCAATGCGATCCTGATCAAGATCAACCAGATCGGTACGCTGACCGAAACCATCGCAGCCATCGAGATGGCCAAGCGTGCCGGCTACACCGCCGTGGTGTCGCATCGCTCGGGCGAAACCGAGGATACCTTCATCGCCGACCTCGCCGTCGGCACGAATGCGCTGCAGATCAAGACCGGCTCGCTGTCGCGCTCCGATCGCCTGGCCAAGTACAACCAGTTGCTGCGCATCGAGGAAGACCTCGGCGATTCGGCGAGCTACGCCGGCCGCGATGCGTTCTATCAATTGAACCGGAGCTGACCTGATACGCTTCCTCGGCCTCGCGCTGGTGCTGCTGATCGCGCTGATCCAGAATCCGCTCTGGTTCGGCAAGGGCGGCTGGCTACGTGTGCACGAGCTCGACGCCCAGGTCGAAACGCAGCGCGAGACCAACGTGAAACTGGCGGCGCGCAACGCCATGCTCGACGCTGAAGTGCTCGACCTGAAGCAGGGTTACGATGCCATCGAGGAGCGCGCGCGCTCCGAACTGGGCATGGTGAAGCAGGACGAGGTATTTTTCCAGCTGCTGCAGCCTTCCCGTGCTGCGACGGCGTATTCCCCCGACAAGCGCTGAGTTCTTCCGCCGGCGCCGCTCCGGAGGCAGAAATGAAAAAGTGGACCTGCGCCGTGATTGCGGCGGCCGTTGTCCTGGCAGCCGTTCTCTCGGTCAACGCGGCGCGCTTCGGCAGCCGGCAGATCGATGTTCCGCGCAACGACGAAGCGGCGCCCGATGCCGCGGCGGCCGTGCAACGCCTGGCGCAGGCAGTGCGTTTCCAGACGGTCTCCCACCAGGATCCATCAAAGTTTCCACGCAGTGAGTTCGAGGGCTTCCATGCTTTCCTCGCCCGCAGTTTCCCGCACATGCAGTCGGCGTTGCGGCACGAACGCATCAACGGCTACAGCCTGATTTACCAATGGTCCGGCACTGACGCTTCCGCAAGACCCATCCTGGTCATGGCGCATCAGGACGTGGTGCCCATCGACCCGGTCAGCGCGGACAAGTGGCTGCAACCGCCGTTCGGCGGTGTCGTTGCCGAGGGGTTCATCTGGGGCCGCGGTACGCTGGATGACAAAGGTGCGCTGATGGCCTTGCACGAAGCGGCCGAAACTCTGCTCGCGCAGGGCTTCCGGCCGAAGCGGACCGTCTATTTCGCCTTCGGCCATGACGAGGAGGTCGGCGGCCGCGAGGGCTCGGCAAAAATCGCCGAATGGCTTTCCTCGCAAGGCATACGGCTGGAATCCGTGCTCGACGAGGGGCAGGTGGTGACGCAGGGCATCGTGCCCGGTTTCGACCAGCCGGTCGCCTTGATCGGCATTGCGGAGAAAGGTTATCTGAGCCTCGAACTCCTGGTCGAAGCCGAAGGCGGCCACTCCTCGATGCCGCCTTCGCATACGGCAGTCGGAATCTTGAGCGCGGCCATTGCGCGCCTCGAAGACAGCCAGTTTCCGGCTTCGATTTCCGATCCGGTCAGGCAGCAATTCGCCTTCCTCGGTCCCGAGCAGGGCTGGTTCAGGCGGGTCATATTTTCGAATCTGTGGCTGTTCGCACCGCTAGTGAGATCGCAGATGGAAAAAGCGCCGTCGACCAATGCGATGCTGCGCACGACGATCGCGCCCACCATGCTCGAAGGCAGCATCAAGGAGAACGTATTGCCGATGCGCGCACGCGGCGTCGTCAATTTCCGGCTGCTGTCGGGAATGAGTAGCGACCAGGCGATCAGGCGCGTCATGGCGATCGTTGCCGATCCGCGCGTCAAGATCGCGGCCACCGGTACATCGCGCAGCGAGCCCTCGCCGGTGTCGGGCACGGACAGCGACTCGTTCCGCAAGCTGCATCGTGCCGTCAAGGCCACGTTCCCGGATGCGATAGTGGCTCCGTCCCTCGTGCTGGGCGCGACCGATACCCGCCACTTCATCCCGATCTCGGACAACCTGTTCCGTTTCCTGCCGGCGCGGCTGGCGCGCGATGACCTGAAGCGTTACCACGGCGTCAACGAGCGCATCGGCGTCGACAACTACGGCGAGTTTGTCCGCTTCTACATGTGCTACCTGCGCGAAGCGGCAAGTTAGGTGGGCGGATCGCGCCCGATCGCCTGTAGTTCTTCGGAAGTATTGACGTTGCGGAAGGCGCCGGGCTGGTCGTCGAACGGCACTTGCGTCACGTTCA
>DASWEZ010000235.1:0-4033 GCA_036394495.1 Burkholderiales bacterium | reverse complement strand
CCGGTTTTCTTTTCTCTGTGCCCTCTGTGCCCTCTGTGGCAATCCGCTTTTCCCTAGACCAGTCCCGTGAACGGGGAATAGCGCTCGCACCACGCCGCCGTTGCCAGGAGGTAGTTTTCTTCCTCCGCCGCGCCGATGAGTTGCAGTCCGAGCGGCATGCCCTTCGGTCCCTTGCCGGTCGGAATAACAATGGCCGGGAGACCGGCGAGCGTCCAGATGGTGCAGAAACGCGGATCGCCGGTGTTCTCGAGGGTGGCCGGCGCTTCCCCCGTAGCGGGCGGGGTCATGATCGCGGAGTAACCGCGGTCGAAGAATTCCGCCAGGCTTTGCTGCAGGTGTGTGCGCGCCTTCAAGGCGTCGCGGTAATCCGCGTCGCGGATGTTCTCCCCCTCGTCCAGCGCCTTGTTCAGGTAACCGGAAAATCCGTCGCGCCAGATTTCGCGGGCCTTCCTTGCCAGCCGCGCGGCCTCGTACAGCATGATGGCGCGATGAACTTTGTGCGCACCATCGAATTCGCCCGCGATCTCCAGCACGTCCACAGATGCGCCCGCGTCGCGCAAGCGGCCGATGTCCGCGTCGAACTGCATGCGCTGGTCGGGCTGCGCCAGATACCACACCGGCGAGCGCACTGCGGCCAGCTTCGGCGCATTGCGCAAAGGCCGGACTTCAGGCGTGATGACCGTGCGCTGCGCGGTCAGACTGGACGCTAGGAAAGCAGCATCCGCCACCGAGCGTGCGAATACGCCAGGCTGATCCAGGGTCGTGGAAAACGGCATGGTGCCGCGCGCGGACATCTGGCCGAAACTGGGCTTGTAGCCGACGACGCCGCAAAACGCCGCCGGCCGGATGACCGAACCGTTGGTCTGCGTGCCAAGCGCGCCCGCGACGAATCCCGCCGCAACTGCTGCCGCCGAACCACTCGAAGACCCACCCGGGGTGTGGGCAATATTCCAGGGATTGCGGGTCTTCGACGGCACCATGAATGCGGCTTCGGTAGTAACCGTCTTGCCGAACATGATGCCGCCGGCGGACTCCAGTCGCAGGACGACGTCGGCCGAAACGTCCGGCACGTAGCCGGCATAGGCCCGGCAACCCATTTCGGTGGGAATGCCCGCGGTGTAGAACAGATCCTTGACCCCGATCGGAATGCCATGCAAGGGATGCGAAACGCGCGTTGCGCTGTCGGCTCTGTCCGCACGCCCCGCCAACTCCAGTGCGCGCGCGCGATCCAGCCATTGCCAGGCCCTGACGTCCTTTTCCAGCGCATCGATGCGCGCAATCAAATCCCGCGTGTAATCGGCGCTGGTCAGTTTGCCGGAACGGATGCGCAGCGCGGCGTCGCGCAATCCAAGTCGGTAGAGTTCTGTCATTTTTTTCGAAGATACCGAACGCAGCGCAACGCTGCGTTGAAAAGGTTGATTACGCTTTCAGGAAATTCCTGTAGTCCGGATTCAGGAGATTCGGCGGAGCCTGGCCGGATAGCGCCGCCACCAGGTTTTTCGCGGCCGTCATGGCCATGGCCTGGCGTGTCGGTTCCGACGCGCTGGCGATGTGCGGCGACAGCACGACATTGCCGAGTTCGAGAAACCCCGGATTCAGTTTCGGCTCGTTTTCGTATACATCCAGGCCCGCCGCCCAGATCGTTTTCTTCTTCAGCGCGTCGATCAGTGCTGTGTCATCGACGATGCCGCCGCGTGCCATGTTGACCAGCACGGCACGCGGTTTCATCTGCGCGAGCTCCTTTGCGCCGATGTAATGCTGTGTTTCCGGCGTGAAGGGCAGGATCAGCAGCACCACATCGGCCGTGCGCAGCAACGCCTCCTTGCCGGTGTAAATGGCGCCGGATTCCCTTTCCGCATCGGCCGCGGCGCGATTGCGGCTGTGGTACAGGATTTTCATGTCGAAGCCGCGTGCGCGACGTGCAATCGCCTGACCGATACGCCCGAATCCCATTATGCCGAGCGTGGCGCCATGCACATCCTGGCCGAGCATCTGCTTAAGGTATGTGCCCTTCCATTCGCCCTTGCGCAGATAGGCCTCGCCTTCGGTCATGCGCCGGCAGGTGGCGATGATCAGGCCCATCGAATAGTCGGCCACGCTGTCCGTCAGCACACCCGGTGTGTTGCTGACCATGACGCCGTGGCGGGTGCACGCGTCGACGTCGATGTTGTTGTAACCCACCGCTGTGTTGCACACTGCCTTGATGGTGGGGCACTTGTCCAGCAGTTCGGCATCAATGCGGTCGCTGGACGAGGTCTGCACACCGTCCTTGCCCTGCAGTTTCGCGATCAGTTCATCGCGCGCGTAGAGGCGGTCGGCCTGGTTGGGCTCGACTTCGAAGTGGCTTTTCAGGAAATCGATGGTTTCGTCGAAAACCTCGCGGGTGACCAGGATTTTCTGCTTCATGTTGTTATTCTCTTGGATTTCTCGTTATGCAGGAAGCAGGCGCAGGTTATCGCGAAGCCATCCCGATGGGCAAGATTGTCTGGGCCTGGAGCCGCCCTTGCGAGCTGGACTCGCCAATAGCCCTGCCGCTGTCAATCCCGGATACGGCCGCGGCCCGCGTTGCGGGCGTAGCCTCGGGTTGCCAGCCCAGTACCCACAGTAGGACAAAAAAACCGATCGGGTAGGCGACGGCGACATGCCACCCCTGCCTTACCCAGGCGGCCACCGATCTCGATTCCGGGAACAGGTTCGACAACGCGACGCCGGCGGAAGAGCCGAACCAGATCATCGAACCGCCGAAGCCCACTGCGTAGGCCAGCATGCCCCAATCATGTCCGCCCTGCTTCAACGCAAGAGCAGTCAGGGGGATGTTGTCGAACACCGCGGAAAGATAGCCGAGCCCGAGCGCCGTCTGCCAGGATGCCGCAGGCAGCGTTTCCACCGGCATCAGGGAGGCGGCCAGCACCAGCGATAGCAGGAATACGCTGCCCCTTATCGCGTCCGGTACCTGCTTCCAGGCCGGTTGCCGCAGCGGTACCGTGACCAGCAACGCGATCCAGATCGCCACGCCTATGAACGGAAAGCGGTCGGCCGATTCGGCGAATCCAACGTTGATCGTGACATTGGCCGCAATCGCGCTCAGAAGCATGAACCCGACGATGCCCAGCCGGGCCCAGTCGACCCGTACATCGCCCGCGGGATCCGGTGCAATCGGCGCATAACGTTGCTGCTGGCGCGCCGCCACCACGCCGAAGAAAAGCGTCGCCGACGCCGCGGCGACGTAAGCATGCAATACCGACGCCGGGCTCACGCCGGCAATCCACATCATTGTCGTCGTGGTATCGCCGACCACGCTGCCGGCCCCGCCGGCGTTCGACGCTGCCACGATGGCAGCCAGATAACCGAGATGGACTTTGCCTCGGAATACCGCCGATGCCATGGTCCCGCCGATCACGGCAGCCGCGATGTTGTCGAGGAAGCTGGACAGGACGAAGACCATGAGCAACAGGACGAAGCCGCCCTTCCAGTCGTCGGGCAAAAAGCGGGGCAGCACTTCCGGCGCGCGGCTGTCGTGGAAATGCGCTGCGAGCATCGCGAATCCCACGAGCAGGCCGAACAGGTTGGCGAGCACTACCCATTCATGGCCGAGGTGGGCTACCAGCCCGCCGAAGCCCGGCCCCGCGCCGAATCCGGTAACGGTCCACTTGTAGGCGACGATCGCGCACAGCCCGGCCAGCGCGACCATCAATGTATGGCGATGAAACAGGGCGATGCCCGCCAGGGTCAAGGCGAACAGGATGAACTCGATGGGGATGCTGGCAATCATGAAATGGACCGAATCATAGCCGTGTGCGCGGCGGCGGCAAAATACTTTGGCCGGTTGTCACGCGCCCGCTGCGGCGGCCGCGGTTTTTTCGCCCGTCACCCACAGGTGCGCCTGGCGCCTGACGACGTCGTTCAGCGTTTGCCCGGATTTCCTTTCCGCGCGCAGCCAGGAGGCGTCGTTCTCACCGGCTTCGTTACAACGCCGGATTACTTCCAGCGCGGCGGTCGAACCCAGGGCCTCGGCGTGCGGCGCGAGGCGCAC
>DASWEZ010000234.1:0-4933 GCA_036394495.1 Burkholderiales bacterium | reverse complement strand
GGAGCTGATCGTGACCTGGGGGCGCGAGATGCATGCCGCCTTCCTGGCGCTGCGGCGCATGGGCAAGCCGGTTCTGGCCAGCGTGCATGGCGCGGTCGCCGGCGCCGGATTCAGCCTGATGTGCGCGACGGACCTCGCGATCGCCGCCGCCGATACCCGTTTCACGCTCGCCTATACAAACATCGGCGCCAGCCCGGACGGCGGCAGCACCTATTTCCTGCCACGGCTGGTCGGATACAAGAAGGCCATGGAGATGATCATGCTGCCCGATCGCTTCGACGCGGAAACGGCGCGCCAGAACGGGCTGGTGAACTGGGTGGTGCCGAACGAGAAGCTCGCGGAGGAGACGGCACGCATCGCGCAGCGCCTGGCCGCGGGGCCGACGCGCGCTTACGCGGAAGCCAAGCGGCTGGTCAATCAATCCCTCGATTCGCTGGACGCGCAGATGGAGCAGGAGCTGCAGGCGTTTTCCCGCTGCGCGCGGGGCGCCGACCTGAAGGAAGGCGTAACCGCGTTTGTCGAGAAGCGCAAACCGGTTTTCAAGGGCGCTTGAAACGTGCGGACCGCCGGGAATGCGAGGGAGCGATAGTATCGAGCGAGAGACTGCAGGAATTTAGTCCTTGCTCAACTCATTTGTAATACTGAATCCCATCCAACGGCGCAATCCGTATTACGGCAGCGTCGAAATTTCTGCGCACCTCATGTATTCGTGTCGTTAAGTGTCGGAGGCTCCTCGTTTCCGGCACGATAGTCGCTGCTTAGCGACGCATCTTTTTAACAGCGTATTCACCCTTATTCGCTGAATTGGCTGGTTTTCTGGCGTCGCAGTCCGTCTTTTCGTGATTTCAGGCATGCAACCTGCTGCTACCGTTGCCGGGGGGGGTGCGGTTTGCTCAAAAAAACCAGCGTTCGCTTCCTGTATCGCGAAAATTCCTGAAGAAGGACAAAGCGATGGCGTACTTTTTGGAATAAATCCGCAATGACCGCATTTTCGAAAGTCATACAGTGGTTCGCAATGAGCAAGCGCATGCTCCTGATCGTTTCGCCGTTCCTGACGATCGTTGCGGTCCTCGTCTGGCTTGCCATCGCCAGCATGGACATCTTGACTGCTGGTCGCGCATACGTCGAAGGCGAGAGCCTGTGGTCGAAGAATCAGAAAGAAGCGGTATTCCACCTGATGCGCTTTGCGACGACAGGCGCCGAATCGGATTTCCTCGGTTATCGGAAAGCGATCATGGTGCCGATGGGTTTCCGCAAGGCTCGCCTTGAGCTTGAAAAGCCATATCCGGATGACTCCATCGTTCGGGCCGGATTCATTCAAGGCGGAACCCACCCGGACGACATCCCAGGCGTTATCAGTCTATACGAGCGCTTTCATCGCGTGAGCTACATGAAGAACGTGCTCGACATCTGGAAAACGGGCGATGAGTTCATGGAGAGGCTTGACGCGGCAGCCGAAGAACTCCATGCATTCCGGATGTCCGGCGGCATGGACTTCCCCGGGCGCGATTCCGTATTGAACCGCATTATTCAGATCAACGAAGAACTCAGGCCGTGGCAGAACCGGTTTTCAAATACATTGGGCGAGGCCACGCGCTGGATCCGGTCCATGTTATTGCTGGTGATCCTCACGGTCGCGGGAATTCTGGTTCCCTTCGGCATTTTTCTTACGCAGCGCATGGTCAGCCAGGTCGATCGCGCAGAACGCGAACTCAAGGAACTCAAACTGGGGCAGGAATATTCGGTGAAGCTTGCCTACCATGCGAGCCACGACCCTCTCACCAATCTGGTTAACCGCCTTGAATTCGAAAAGCGCCTCGCACTGGCTTTACACACCGCGGCCAACCAGGATCGGCAGCACATTGTCATGTACCTGGATCTCGATCAGTTCAAAATCGTCAACGATACTTGTGGGCACGCCGCCGGCGATCAAATGTTGAGGCAGGTGGGCGCATTGCTAAAAGAGCAGGTGCGAGAAGGTGATTCTCTTGCCCGCCTGGGCGGCGACGAGTTCGGTGTATTGCTTGAAAACTGTCCAATGCAGGAGGCCATCGGCATCGCCGACAAACTGCGCCAGTGCATAGCCGACTTTCGCTTTGTCAGCGAAGGCAATTCGTTCAGCATCGGCGCAAGCATTGGCGTGGTCCAGGTCGCGGATGGGATGCTCAACCTCACCGACATACTCAGCGCCGCTGATGCTGCCTGCTACACGGCAAAGGACAAGGGGCGCAATCGCGTTCAGTTCTACCGACCGCACGACAGTGAGATCTCCATGCGCCGGGGCGAACTGGAATGGGTGCCCCGGCTGCAACGAGCGCTGCAGAAGGGACGCTTTGTTCTTTACTCCCAGCAGATCATGTCGATCGGGGGGCACTTTCCCCAGACGAGCCATCACGAGCTGCTGGTGCGCATGCTCGACGAGCATGGCAAGGTCGTTCCCCCGATGGCGTTCATCCCTGCGGCCGAGCGCTACAGCATCATGCCGATGATAGATCAGTGGGTTGTTCAAAACGCGTTCGCCGGGATCAGTTCCCTGGGCCCGGACTGCGGAACCTATGCAATCAATATTTCGGGCACATCAATCGGAGACGAACGCTTTCTTGAATTCGTTCGAGAACAATTCCGGAAATATGTAATGCCTCCTCGGAGCGTCTGTTTCGAGATTACGGAAACCGCCGCAATTGCCAACTTTGACAAGGCAGCGCGATTCTTTGGGGAAATGAAGTCGCTTGGTTGCCTGTTCTCGCTGGACGATTTCGGTGCCGGAATGTCCTCGTTCGGATACCTCAAGCATTTACCGGTCGACTTTATCAAGATCGACGGCAGTTTCGTCAAGGACGTAGCGAATGACCCGGTTGCAGTGGCGATGGTGCGCGCCATCAACGACGTAGGGCATGTGATGGGCAAGAAAACGATCGGCGAGTTTGTGGACGGAGAAAATGTGCTGCGCGCATTGCGCGAGATCGGAGTGGACTTCGCACAAGGCAACTGGATCTCCCCTCCCAGTCCGTTCCAGACAAAGCTACCTGTGCCAACGCTCCCAGTGCGTACAGGAACGGAAGTGGCTCATTCGCCTCAATTGCGGTCGGCTGTCCGGGAATCAGTTTTTAATTCCATAACATGAAAGAAAAGACGATGAACATGAATGACAAGGCGGTTCGGGAAATGACTTCGCATCCCCGGTGGGTTTCCTCGTTGTACGAGTTCGTGGCGCCCCATTGGGATAATCTGGTCAACGGACAATGGGCTCAGTCGGTCGCATCGGGGCGTCTCAGCGTAGAGCAGATGCAGGGATGGATTCTTCAGATCTACCCCTTTATCTATGATTTCCCGAAATTTCTTGCGGAGGGTTTGATCAAGGTAGAGGATGACTTTTCCCGAACATTTCTGATTGAAAACATCCGTATCGAAAGGGCACACGCAGAACATTGGCTATGGATGGGCGAGGGATTCGGCCTGGATCGGCAGCAAATGCTGAACCTGGCCGAGGGCGAGTCGCCCATCCTGCGTGACGTTCAGTCGCTTACTGACTGGGTTTGGCGAGTAAACGCCAAAGGCTCCCTTGCCGAAGCCGTGGCCGCGACGAGCTTTGCCATCGAAGGCGTTGCGGGAGCGCTCGCGAGAAAAATCGCCACGGGTTTCGAGTCCTACCGGGACCGGCCGGGTGTGGATATGAACCCCAGGACTTATAAGTGGATTCGCGAGCACAGTCACTACGATGACGAGCACCCAAAATTCGCATTGGAAATAGTCAAGCACTACGCCATTACCGAACGCATGCAGCGACAGGTCATGTTCGCCGCCAAGCGCAGCCTGGAACTACTCGAGTTGGCACTGGTGAGTTCGACGCAGATAGTGCCCGCGAAGAAGCGATGACGGGGCGCTGCAACCAGCGCGAAATCTCACTGATATAGTCGACTTTGCGCGGCATCAGCCACAACGCCAAGAGGCCCGATTCCAGCCAGGCGCGCGGTGCATGGACGGCTTGCGTCTTGGTGCGGAGTTCTCGCACCCCGCGCGGGGATCGCCGTCGGGAATTTGTCCAAGTTCATTTGGCGGACGGCTCTTGACCGGGAGCCCACTTGGTCAGACACTGTCTATCGGATCGCGTCACAACTAATCCGATTTGCGCGTACCTCTTTCGCTTCGTTTGAACCGTGAGCGGTAAACGCAGCGCTGCGAAATGTCGAATCTAAAGAACAAAACGATATTCATTACTGGTGCGACGCGCGGAATAGGTCGTGAAATCGCGCTGCGCTTCGCTCGCGATGGCGCCAACATCGTGGTGACCGGCAAGACTGCGGAACCCAATCCCAAAGTGCCAGGCACGATCCATTCTACCGCGCATGAAGTCGAGGAGGCCGGCGGACGGGCGTTGCCGCTGCAGTTGGATGTTCGCGACGAAAATGCGGTGGCGGTCGCGGTAAGGACGGCCGCGGAAAAATTCGGCGGCATCGATGTCCTGGTCAACAATGCCAGTGCACTCAGCATTACCGGCACCATGGCGACGCCTGCGAAGCGCTATGACCTGATGAACCAGATCAATGCGCGCGGCACCTTCATCTGTTCGCAAGCCTGCATTCCCTATTTGTCCAAGTCACGCAATCCGCACATCCTGACGCTGTCGCCGCCGCTGAACATGAGCCAGAAATGGTTCAAGGAGCATGTCGCCTACACCATGGCGAAGTACGGCATGAGCATGTGCACGCTCGGTATGTCCGCCGAATTCGCCTCGCAAGGCATCGCCGTGAATTCATTGTGGCCGCGCACCACTATCGCCACGGCTGCGGTTGAAGTATTTTTCCCGCAGGCACTGGCCGGGAGTCGCAAACCCGCAATCATGGCCGATGCCGCCCATGCGATCGTGATCCGCGACAGCCGCAGCGCTACCGGCCACTTTTTTATCGACGAGGAGGTCCTGCGCGGACAGGGA
>DASWEZ010000233.1:0-12450 GCA_036394495.1 Burkholderiales bacterium | reverse complement strand
AGGTACCTTGGCCAGGAGCGCAACAATGCAGACGCCGCACCTGACACAACCCGATAATCGCTCGTCTCTATGAGAGGGACCCGGGTGATTTGGGCCGATGGCTGCGTGGGCTCCTCCTTGTGTAGACCGGCTACACGGCGTCCTCGCCCTCTTGCCCCAGGCCCAAATCACCCCGGTCGCGCACGTAAGACTTGTTCAGAGCTTCCCTAAAGTTCGGATTGCTGCCGCAGGTATTCCTTGCGCTTCAACGCCAGGTAGTCCTGCTGTGCGATCTCATGAAGCTGGCGCGGATAGCGTTCGACCGACGCGTACCAGTCCGTCAACCGCTTTTCCAGCCGGGCTGCAGGCGCAACAGACAGTGCACCGAGGTAAGCCTCGATAGCGAGGTAGTAACGCATGGTATTGCGCTCGACCAGGCCGCGCAGGCCGTCGATATACCTGATCTGTCCGTCGTCGTCCCTGCCCACCACGGTGAAGCCCACCTTCTTGCTCCCGGCCGTCCCCAGGTAGGCGAGCATTCCGAGCCGGGCCGTGGTGCCATAGGTGTACGAATAGGCAAGATGCATGAAGGTCTGTCCATTCTTCAGCGGCACGGCCTCGAGCAGGATGCGATAGTTGCGCGTGCCGAATGGCCCCTTGTCGGCGTCCAGCACCACTGCAAGGTGGTCGTGTCCGGATTCGATCACGCGGTAGGTAAATTCCACGCGGTAGCTCTTTTCGATCGGCTGATCGGATTTTCTGCCGATGTTGACTTTCAGCACGGTGCCAGCGCCTCCGGCGGACGCCCTGCAGTATTTCGTATTCAGATGCAGGATCAGGATGTCGCACCAGTGCTCCGGCTGCTTGAGTTCGGCCTGCACCGTCGGGAAGGGATGGTGCAGCAGCGCGTACATGCTGCCTTTCAGCTCTCCGGATACTTCACCGGATTCGAGGAACAAGGGCTTCTGAAACGGACTGGTTTCGAGTTTGCCGCTCAGCTCCGCGTATTTCGCACGCAGCGCCGTCGCCGAACTCACCGTTGCGTCTTCCGCGTGGATCATGCCTGCTCCCATGCCAAGTAAAAATGCGAACCATGCGCAGACCAGCCGGCGCAGATACTCGCGGTGGAAGAAATCACCTGGCGGACGATTCGAGCCTTGGCGGCGCGGGACGATCGGATCCATGGACTATTCGGTTATTGCGGACAGGCCGGAAGGGCCCTCATTGAACAGACTGTTTCATGCGCCAAACGTTCCTTGCCGGCAGCGTCCGCGAATCGGGTGATTAGTGCGAAAATCCGGCTTTCACCGATAACCCGATCACATGGACACGGAATCGACCTCCGGGCACAGGGACGCGCAACTGCTGGAAACCAACCGCCGCTTCTATGACCCGTTGTGGCGTGACGCCCGCCTGGTCGAGCCGCAACGCTTCAATACCTGGCCGCTGGTGAGCGCCCTGGTTTCGCAGTCGCGCTCCCGGCTGGAAGTCGCACCGGGCCTGCGGCCGCGGCTGCCGGTCGAGGGCACGCATTTCGTCGACCTGAGCGAGCCGGCTATCGCGAAGCTGCGTCCGCGCGCCGCCAGCGCCACGCTCGGATCGATTACTGCATTGCCGTTTGCCGCCGGGCAATTCGACCTGGTCTGTGCCGTTGACATCGTCGAACACGTCGATGACGAAGATGGCGCACTGTCGGAGTTGTCACGCGTATGCGGCGCCGGCGGTGCACTGCTGGTTGCCGTGCCGCTGCATCCCGCACGATGGACGGCATTCGATGATTTCGTCGGACACTGCCGCCGCTACGAGCCGCAGCGCCTGCTGGACAAGCTCGGCGAATACGGCTTCACGGTCGAGAGCAGCGCCGTCTACGGCATGCAGCCGAAATCGTCGCGCCTGCTCGACCTCGGAATGTGGTGGCTGACCCACCACCGCGAACGCGCGATGTGGTGGTATAACCGCCTGATGATGCCGCTCGGCGTGCGCTTCCAGAAAAAACTGTCCCTGCAACCCGGCATGCTCGACGCTACCGACGTCGACGAAGTTCTCCTCGTCTGCCGCAAGCTCTGAAAATCCTCACACTTACATCTCACCACGATATCTACGTCTCACCACGAAGGCACGAAGGACACGAAGGGGGCACGAAGAAAGACAAAGGCGAACGATGGTATTTGTCGTGGGCGTTACGCCGCGTCGGATCTTCGTGTCAATCGGCGAACCAGTCGTAACCAAGGCACGAGTGGTACGTAAAAATCCTTCTGCACCACATGCTTACTGGCCACCTTTCCACACCACAAAACACGCCATGAATTTGATTTTCTTCGTGCCCCCTTCGTGACCTTCGTGTCTTCGTGGTGAGACTTACGGTTTAAGAAGTCCCCGTCAGGCCTACCCCACCACCTTCTTGTAAGCGATCTCGATGTTGCCCGCGATGCGGTCGCGATAGCGGCCGAGCGGATGCTTGGACATGCCCTGCTCGTATTTCACCGCAAGCCGGTCGGGCAAGGTCTTCTTCATCTCCTCGAGGCTCGCTCCGTCGGCGTGAGCCGACTTGATCGCTACGATCAGGTCCGCCATGTAGCCGCGGAAGAATGCCAGTTGTTCCTTCGGCATGACGCCGCCGTGCCCGGGGATGATGTGCGCGAAGTCATATTTTTCCAGGGCATCGAGCGTCCTGACCCAGTCTTCCGGGAAGCCATCGTTCATGTAGGGCATCCAGTCGATCAGGGCATCGCCCGTCGAGACGATTTTTTCCCTCGGAAGGTGGATGAACACGTCACCGTCGGTATGGCCGCGGCCGAGGAGCAGAATCTGGATCTCGCGATCGCCAACCATCAGAGACACCGTCTTGTCGAAAGTACGTGTCGGCAATGCGGGCCTTATGCTTTTGAGTTCCTCGAAATAGGCTTTCGTCTGCAACAGGTTCGATTCGAGGCGCATTTTTTGCGCGGGATCCGTTGCCGACGCCAGTTCGTTGCCGAGCTGTTCGATTTCCTTCGGCAGCATCTCGCGCTGCTTCTCGATGTTCGGAATGCCGCCGTTCCCCGCATCCTGCCGCGTCAGGTTTTCGAGGGTGCGTTCCGATGCAATGATCTCGAGGCCGGGATAGGCATCCTTGTAAACCTGGTTGCCCTGCCAGTGGTCCCAGTGAAAATGGGTATTGATGATGCGCCGGATCGGCTGCTTCGTGACCGACTGGATTTCACGGTAGAGCGCGAGCGCGGCCGACGGTTTGGAATGGGAATCCACCACGACCACACCGTCGTTGGTAAGAATCACGGTTGCATTGCAATTGACTTTGTACCGCGGCGCCGCAATCGCCGCATAAATGCCGTCCGCCACTGGCTTGAGTTCGAACAGTTCGCTGCCGGCAGTGCTGGCATCGGCGGCCATGGCGCAACAGGGATGGAAATGATCGAGGGCCTGCACCGCGGCCAGGGCCGCGCCCGAGCCGATCAGGAAATCACGCCGTGTCCAGGATGAACTCATGGCCGCCTCCTCCGTTTTTTGTCGTAATGAAAACCAGCTTACATCAATGCGGCTATCATTGCCGGAGGGTCAATGCGAAGGCGTTCACCGCCAAGGACGCAAAGGACACAAAGGAAAAGCGATGGGACGTTTTTTTATGAATTGTGAGTTGTTTGACATTGCCCGGACTACGGATCACGCAGCCACCCACTTCCATACTTCATCACTTACATCTCCGCCTTTCCCTTGCGTCCCTTGCGTCCTTGGCGGTGAATGCATTTAATTTCCGATCTTCATTTAAAAATCGGTGGGGCCATGAAAATAGATTCAGTCGATCACATCGTATTCACCGTGAAGGACATCGAGGCCGCCTGCGCGTTCTACAGCAAGGCGCTGGGTATGCGGGTAGTGACATTCGGCGGGGACCGCAAGGCGCTGGCGTTCGGTTCGCAGAAAATCAACTTGCACCAGCAGGGAAAGGAGTTCGAACCAAAGGCCGATCGCCCGACGCCGGGGTCAGGCGATATCTGTTTGATTACATCGGTTGCCATCCCCGAAGTCGTCAGCCACCTGAAAGCCTGCGGCGTCGAGGTGATCGACGGTCCGGTGAAACGCACCGGCGCCGTCGGAACACTGCTGTCGGTTTATTTCCGCGACCCCGACCTGAACCTGGTCGAAGTTTCCAACTACATCCGGGATTGAGACTGGGATTGCCGCGCAACGGCCGGACGGTTTGCGGTGGATTGGCGCTTTCTGTCCGGCTTGACCGGCCGCCGCTGCAGCCGTTGCTGCAGCAAAGCCAATACCGCGGCCTCTTCCGGATCGAGATCGTGCATGCCTTCCATCAAGTCCTTCGCCGCGCGGCGCTGAACGGCACTGAGCATCGATCCGTCCAGGTAAGACTCCATGACTATCGGGTGGATGTAGCACTTGCGGCAGATCGCCGGCGTATTGCCGAGCTTCGCGGAGACCGATTCGATCGCCCTCAGCAGATTTTTCTTCGCCTGCGCCTGCGAGTCGAATTTCTCGAACTCGCGCAGCGCCAGCGCGGCGAGCAAGGTGCCGGCCCATGTGCGGAAATCCTTGGCGGTGTAATCCTGGCCCGAAATCCTGCGCAGGTATTCGTTGACGTCCTCCGAATCGATGGAACCGCGATTGCCTTCATCATCCAGGTACTGGAACAACTCGTATCCGGGCAGTTCCCGGCAGCGGCTGACGATGCGCGCCAGGCGGCGGTCGTTGAGTTCAATGAGATGCTCCACGCCGCTTTTGCCGCGAAAATGAAATTCCAGGCGGGCGCCGTCGATACGTACGTGCTTGTCGCGCAATGTCGTCAGGCCGAACGAGCCGTTGCTGCGCGCGTATTCCTCATTGCCTACCCGCATCATCGTCGTTTCCAGCAACCGCACGACGGTCGCCAGAATTTTGTCGCGCGGCAGGCCCGGCAAAGCCAGATCCTTCTCGATATGTTTGCGGATCAACGGCAGTGCTTTGCCGAAGGAAATAAGGTGCTCGTACTTGTTCTCGTCGCGGACTTTGCGCCAGAGCGGATGGTAGCGATACTGCTTGCGGCCCCTGGCATCGCGGGCGGTAACCTGGATGTGGCCGTTGTGCGCGGCGCATATCCAGACGTCGGTCCACGCCGGCGGAATAACGAGCGACTTGATTCTTGCGAGCGTTTCCCTGTCGCGCACGCGTTGCCCCTCTGGATCCGTGTAACGGAAGCGCTTGCCTGAGGGCTCGCGGTGTATTCCGGGCTTGGCATCGCTGACGTAACGCAGCCCGACCTTGCGCGCGGACTGCACTGCCGATTCCTTTTCGGAAACCACGGTGTCCGGCAACAGATCGTTCCGGCCCCGGCGTCGCCGCGAATCTGCGGAGAGTGTGGGCATTCAGGCGTGGCGCTGCGTGCTGTCCTTGTCCATCGTCGTTTCGAAATCGGCAAAAATAATTTTGCCGACCTTCTTGTGGTCCGCAGCGAGTATCCCGATCGCGTCCTGCCGGACGGTCCTGGCTGCTGCTTTCTCGTTGCTAGCCATGGCGGCTTCCTTTTATTGCTCGGGGAATAGCCAATACGCAATCCATGTGCCACTGCAGCCCGTACCCGCTAAGCGATTGATTGCGTGTCTCGATGGGCCGGTTGCCGACCTCCGCCTGGGCCGTATTCGGTAAAGCTTGCTACGCTAGCCTGAAAAAACTACGTGTAAGTTCGATTGACGCAGCGCGGCGGCTTTGTTCTGATGAACCTCCCTCTTGTCGTGGAGCCTCCCCAAACGTGTTTGCGCGCATCAACTTCCTGCTCGGCCTGGGCCTGCTGATCCAGATAGTTTTCTATTTTGCGGGGGTCTATCTGCTGGTCCTGCCGCTTTCGGCCGTCGCGCCGGCCTGGGTCAAGCCCGCAGCCGGCCTGGCGATCCTGGCGGCCGTTGGCGTAACAGTCCAGTTGCTCTCGATGGCGATGGGCAGTCTTCGGGGTGTTGCACTCTACGCGAAGGGCGAGCACTCCACGATGCCAACCTTCATAAGCCAGGCGGCCATGATTCTTGGCCACCTCGGCGCGATCTACGCGGCGAGCGGGCTGCTGGTTGGCGGGGAACCGATCGCCGAAACGAAATTACTGCTCATTGCCGCGTTGTATGCCGCGGGCGTGACGCTGGGCATCCATGAATGGCGGCAGCGCAAACTCGCCCGGAACGGTCTCATTCCGCCGGCGATTTGAGCCCGAGCTTTCTCCTCATTGCGGCGGTGAGGCTCTGCGCCTTTCCCGGCGATGCCCAGGCATCCTTCTTCATGGCGGCAAGCCGCCCGGGCAGCGTCGCGATGTTCCAGTGAGCGGCGGGATCGAGGCCATCGAGTTCATCCCATTCCACCGGCACGGACACCGGCAATCCGGGCCGCGCCCTTGCTGAATAGGCAGCCACGGTACTGGCGCCGCGGCGATTGCGCAGGTAGTCGACAAAAACTTTTTTCACGCGATTCTTCTCGCCCATTTTCGCGCTGAAGCGGTCGGGTAGCGTAGCGGCGAGATGCTGGGCGACGGCCTGCGAGAAGGCCCTGACCTCGACCCAGTCATTACGGCGCGCCAGCGGCACCACGATATGAAGTCCTTTACCGCCGCTGGTTTTAACGATGGCGTTCAGTCCGAGTTCCTGCAGGATCGATCGGGTCAAGCGCGCGGCTTCGACGACGGTCTTCCACTTCAGCACCGGGTCGGGATCCAGATCGAAAATCATGCGGTCCGGTTTCTCTATCGCCTTCGTGGTCGCGTTCCAGGTATGCAGCTCGATGGTTCCGAATTGAACGGTGCCTATCAGCGCTTCGACCGAATCGATCACCATCAGTGCGGCATGCCCGGGATCGAATTTGGGATCGAGTTGACGGATGCCGGGGATCTTCATGTGCTCCGCATGTTTCTGGAAAAACAGTTCGCCCTGCGCGCCGTCGGGACCGCGCAGCAATGCGACCGGGCGGTCCGACAGATGCGGCAATATCCATTTCGCAGCCTGTTCGTAATAGCGTGCAAGATCGAGCTTGGTGAAGCCGCTGCTCTTGTCGATAGTCCGATCGGGGTGGGTGATGCGCACGCCGGCGACGACGTCGCCGGATTTCCCTGCCTTGCCGGGTTTCGACGCGCACGCCTTATTCTTGTCTTCTTTCGGCTCCCGTATGGAGGCCGGGGCCTCGACGCCGACGTCGGCTGCGGGTTTATCGGTGCGCAGTCCGTGGAAAACGGCATGCCTGACCATTTCATCGCCGGTCCATTCGGCGAATGAGACCTCGGCAACCAGTTTTGGCCTGACCCAGTGCACATCGCGCGCTCCCTGGCCCGGCGGCAATTCGCCGAATGGTGCGCGTTTCGTTTCCAGTGCTTTCAGCTTGCCATACACGGATTGCAGGATCTTTTCGTCGAAGCCGGTGCCGACGCGGCCGGCGTAGCGCAACTTGCCGCCCTCTTCGTGCACCGCCAGCAGCAATGCGCCGAACGCGGAGCGGCTTCCCTTGGGCTCCGTGAAACCGGCAATCACGAATTCCTGGCGACGATTGCACTTCAGCTTCAGCCAGGTCTTCGTTCGTCGCGACTCGTAGGGCGCATCGGAGCGCTTGGCAATGACGCCTTCCAGGGAAAGCTTGCACGCCGTATCGAGGATACGGTCCGGGCTCTCGTTGAAGTCTTCGCTGAAATGCAGCGGGCCCGCTTTCCGGTTCGCGAGCAACTGTTGCAGCAATTCGCGACGCTCGACGAGCGGTACCCTGGAAAGGTCGTAACCATCGAAGTACGGCAGGTCGAACAAAAAGAAATGGATGCTTGCCGTATTCTCGGTATCGAATGCGTTCTGCAGTGCCTGGAAGCTCGGCACGTTGTTCTTGCCCATCACGACAATTTCGCCGTCCAGCCAGGCGGAGCGCAAGCCGAGCTCCTTTATCGCATCGACCAGCGCCGGCATTTTGGCGGTCCAGTCGTTGCCGTTGCGCGTAAACAGGCGCACGGTCTTTCCGGAGAGCCGCGCCATCACCCGATAGCCGTCGAACTTGATCTCATAAGACCAGTTGCCTTCGCGCGGGGCGGCGTCCACCAACGTCGCCAATTGCGGCTTCAGCGCCTTCGGCAGCGCGGCCTTGCGCGCGCCATCGAGCGCGGCGGCCGACGGTGCTGCCTTCCCGGCGGCGCGCACAGCATCCTTGCGGGACTTCTTCGCCTTCGCCGGTGCCGGTGCGGCCTTTCCGTTCGTTTTTTTCGACAACCATGCGCGTGGCTTCGCCCCGGTCTGCGGGATGACGCTATCGGGCATGGCCTCGGTGATGCTGAATTTCTTTGCCGGCTGCGCCACTTCGTCGCGCTCCTTGATCAGCAGCCATTGCTCCTTGTCGCCGGTACCCGGCAGGCGCGTGCGCACGAGGGTCCAGCCTCCATGCAACTTCTCTCCGTCCAGCCGGAATTTCAGCTTTCCGCTGCGATAACCCGCGGCTGCATCGCCGATGGGATGCCATGTTCCGCGGTCCCATATCTGCACTTTGCCCGCGCCGTAGTGTCCCTCGGGAATGATGCCTTCGAATTTGCCGTATTCGAGCGGGTGATCCTCGACATGCACGGCCAGCCTCTTGTCGGCGGGATCCAGGCTTGGCCCTTTGGGGACCGCCCAGCTCTTCAGCGTGCCGTCCAGTTCGAGCCTGAAGTCGTAGTGCAGGCGCCGCGCCGCGTGCTTCTGGATGACGAAACTTAGCGAGCGGCGGCGCCCCGCAACCGAGCCCTTGGGCTCGGGGGTCTGCTTGAAATCACGCTTGCGATGGTAAGTGGCGAGCTTGCCGGCCATATGAGCTCTTGCGCTTGACTAGATATTGTCGCTCTTCGATTCCATCATGTTCATCCTGTCAATCCTGTCCTGCTCTTTTGCTCCACAACATTTGACAGGATGAACAGGATTGATGGGATGAAATGCCGGACCGACTCTCTATCACCGGTCTGCATCCCGGAAATCCAGTTCGTCCTGGATGGCTTTTGATCTTCGATTCCATCCTGTTCATCCTGTCAATCCTGTCCTGCTCTTTTGCTCCACATCATTTGACAGGATGAACAGGATCGACGGGATGAAATGCTGGACCCATCCTTTATCACCGGTCTGCATCCCGGAAATCCAGTTAGTCCTGGACGGCTTTTGATCATGAAGCATGGCGGCGTTTCTCCGCTGGAGCCGCCCGCGCCTTGGTGCTCGCGCGCTTGCGCAGCTTGGCAGCAGGGGCACGCGCCGCACCTGCCTTTGCGCCGTGCAAGCTGCGCTTGAGCAGTTCGGTAAGGTCGATGACGTTGCTCGGGACCGCTTCTTCCGGCGCCGCCTCGGGCGTCTCGACGAGCTCGGTCTTGCCGGCTTTGACCTTGCGCTTGACCAGGGACAGGATGTCGTCGCGGAAGGTATCGCGGAATTTTCCGAGGTTGAGGCGCTCTGTCATGTCCCCGATCAATTTTTCGGCCATCGCCAGTTCCTGTTCCCTGATGCCCGTCGATTTGACGCCATCGGCGGGCAGTTCGAGATCCTTGGCATCGCGCAGTTCGCCGCTCCAGCGCAGGGTGTTCAGCACCAGCGCGTTGCCCGACGGGATCAGCGCGGCCAGGTGCTGCTTGGTATGCATGACCACGTGCGCGATGCCGATCTTTCCGGTTTTCTTGAGCGCCTCGCGCAGCAAGGCATAGACTTTCTGCCCTTTCTTGTCGGGCGCCAGATAGTAAGGCGTTTCCAGATACAGGAAGGACACCTCCTTCAGATCCGCGAAGCACAGTATGTCCACGCTTTGCGTGGCCTTCGGATTCGCGGCGCGGATTTCCTCGTCGGATAACACGACGTAGTGGTCCGGTTCGTACTGATAGCCGCGGACGATGAACTTCTTGTCGACTTCCTTTCCGGTTTCCTTGTTGTAGCGGCGGTAACCGATCGGCGCCATCGAGCGCTTGTCCAGCCAGTCGAGATCGATGTCGTCGCTTGTTACGGCCGGAAACAGCGACACGGGAATGTGCACGAGGCCGAAACTGATGGAGCCCTTCCAGATCGCTCTAGGCATGATTGTTCCCGCTGAGGTTGTTGAACTGCGTGCGGCGCGAACGAGTTCGCGTACAGCCGGTCTTTGCTTGTTCAAGCAACGATTCTTATGCAAGCGGTATGCCACGCCGAAAGTCCGCGCGACGACGCCTTCCGGCAGGCGGACAGACAGTCAGGGTAGGATATTCGTGTAAACGATACCGGATCAGCCGGAAAAATCTACATGGACGGATGCAACAATGACCGATAGCACTTTTACGGGCGGCTGCCTGTGCGGGCGTATCCGCTACCGCGCCACCGGTACTCCTGCCACACCTTCGCACTGCCATTGCGAGCTGTGTCGCAAATCCAGCGGCGCGCCTTTTGTATCGTGGGCCTCGTTCCCGGCCGAGAACTTTGCCTTCACGCAGGGCGAGCCGGCGCGCTTCGATTCGTCTGCGATTGCCTTTCGCCAATTCTGCGGCAACTGCGGCACGCAATTGACCTTCCAGCTCCACCGATCGCCCGACAGCATCGACGTAACGCTTGCAAGTCTGGATGACCCGGCCGCCATCCGGCCCGTTGATCACATCTGGACCAAGCGGCAGATCTCCTGGATCCGGTTGGCCGACGGGCTGCCGTGCTTTCCCGAGAGCCGGCCGGCAGATTGGCGGCAATGGTGAGCGATCCCGCACGCCTTTGGACCATCGGTCACTCGACCCTGCCGGTGGCGGATTTCATCGCGCTCCTTGCCGGACGTGGAATCGAACTGCTGATGGACGTGCGGCGCTTCCCCTCGTCGCGCCGCCATCCGCAATTCAACCGCGAGTCTCTGGCGGCATCGCTCGAGGCAGCGGACATCGGCTACCTGCACTTTCCGGAACTGGGTGGGCGCCGCGAACCGCGACCGGATTCCGAGAACACAGGCTGGCGGGAAGCCGGATTCCGCGGCTACGCCGATTACATGCAGACTGCGGAATTCAACGCCGGATTGTCGCGCCTGCTCGCGGCGGCGGCGTCGCGACGCAGTGCGATCATGTGTGCCGAGAAAGCCTGGCAGAACTGCCACCGCGGGTTGATCAGCGATCTGCTGAAAGCTTCGGGACACGAAGTCATCCATATCGTCGATCGCGGGCAAGACGAGCTTCATCCCTATACGAAACCCGCGCGGATTGCCGGTGGGATCCTCTCCTACGCTGCCGATTCGCCCGTGCAGTCGCAACTCGGTCTCTAGAAAACCGCCGCCCCTGCACTAGTCAACGGGCCGCCACTCATCGACCCAATCGAGAAAATTGACGGCAGGAAGCGGCTTGGCAATGAAATAACCCTGCGCCTTGTGACAGCCGAGATGCTTCAGGAGATCCCAGTCCTGCCGCGTTTCCACACCTTCCGCCACGACAGTCAATCCGAGCCTGTTCGCGAGTTCCATGCTCGATTCGAGCATGACCCGCAGGCGTGGTTGGCTTGCCGCACCCAGCACGAAGGACTGGTCGATCTTGAGTTCGGTATAAGGCACCCGCGCCAGTTGCTGCATCGAGGAGTAGCCGGTGCCGTAATCGTCAATGGAGAGGCCGAAACCTTTCATGCGCAGGCGCGCCAGGTTTTCCAGGCAGCGGGCCACATCGGTCATGGCGACCGTTTCCGTTACTTCCAGGATGATGAATGAGGGATCGATGCCCTGCCGGCGCACCGTCTCTGTGATGCGGTCCGCGAGTTTGGGATCGTCCAGCGACTTGAGCGAAAGGTTGACGGATATCGTGTAAGGCAATCCGCGCTTGGACCACTGCCCGATGATCGCCGCGCACTTATCGAGCATGATCCACGTCAGGTCATCGATCATTCCTTCCGCTTCAAGGGTGGCGATGAATGCAGCGGGCGGAATCAACCCCTTTTCGGGATGGCGCCAGCGTACCAGCGCCTCGGCGCCGATCACCTCGCCATTGCCCAGCGTGACCTTGGGCTGCAGGAACGGTTCGAACTGGCCTGCCGCGAGGCCCTCGGCGATTTCCGCCGTGGGCATCTGCTGAAGCGGCGGCTTTTTTGCCGCCGCCTGGCTCTTGCCATGTTTCGCAATGAGATCGCCCAGCTTTTGCGGAGTCGCGGGTTTGTCCATCGCGCCCAGCAAATTGATGCCATATGCCCGCGTCATCGTCTCCACTGACGCGATCAGGCTGCGGTCGAGCGCGCTGGAAAGGATCAGGGAGACCGGCACACCCGCTTCGCCAACGTGGCGAATGAATTCCATGCCGTCCATCTCGGGCATGTCGAGATCGCAGATGATGATGTCGATCGGTTGCGTGAGATCGCGGAACGCTTCGAGCGCAACCCTGCCATCGGCGGCTTCCAGCACGGTCTTTGCGCCGAGGCCCTGCAGCATGCGCATCAGGGTCTTGCGCTGGAAAGCATGATCCTCCGCGACCAGGAAGGTCAGTTCGCCGATAGCCATTTTTCTTTTCCTTTTCGCACATTCGTGCCCCGGACCGGGCAACGGCGGGAA
>DASWEZ010000232.1:0-10456 GCA_036394495.1 Burkholderiales bacterium | reverse complement strand
ACCTGGCGGGGGTTCTCGACCGGCCTGCCCGGGCGGGGCGCCGCCAGGAAGCAGATCACGGTGTTGCCGGGGCGCTTGCCGACGGCGCTGGCGGCGGGCGCATCCATGCTGATGGCACGGCCCTTGGCGACGAAAGCCTCGTGGCGGCCCAGTGAAAACCGTTTGTAGCGCTCGAGCGAATGTTCGTCGAGATGGATGTCCGGCAGGTAATGCCAGATGCGCAGCAGGTTCGGATAACCCAAGTCATCCAGGTGGTCGAAGATGCGGCAATAGTCGTTGTAGATCAATGCGTCGTAGTCGACCTGGCTGTCCTCCGGGATTTCGATGCAGCCGAACAATATCTGAGCGTTGCGCGCACTGCGGATGCGGCCGCTGGATCCGTTCTGCACGGGCGCTACGCTGGTCCACACCTCGTATGATTGTTCGGCGCCGACCGACGGCATGTCCACCCACGCCGATACAATGTCTTTGCGCCCTGGACGGCGCTTGCCGAAACCGACCACGCCCAGCACGCGACCCCGGTATTCCCCCAGCAGCGCATCCAGATCCGTTGCGCTGGCATAGCGCAGACCCGCGGCGGCGGTAATCTGCTCCATCACGATCTAGCAGTATCCGGCAGCCGCTCGTGTAACGTGCGGCGGCGATGGCGCCATGCGGCGAGCGTGCGCCAGGGATGCCACAGGTTCAGGAAATAGTAGACGCTCTTGAAAGCCCGCAGGCTCCAGTGGATCGGCGTGCCGCGGAACAGGTCGCCCGCCAGCAGCGACAGAACGGCCTCCTGCATGCGCAGGGTATTCGCCGGTCCCATGAACATGTCGCGTATCGTGGGATGGGTCATGCGATAGATGAACCACGAGAAATTGTCCACGCCCGAACGCACGCTGCGGTCGAACTTTCGCAACAGCGCCGGCGCCTGGGCCGGATTGCGCAGGCTGGCATCGACCACGTCGGCGCCCAGAAATGCACTGTTCATCGCCAGCATCACGCCCGACGAGAACACCGGATCGATGAAGGCGTAGGCATCCCCGATCATGATGTAGCGCTCGCCGTGCATGCGTTTGGCACGATAGGAAAAATTGCCGGTCGCGGTGACTTCATGCGTGAGTTTCGCTTCGCGCAGGCGCTCCGCCAGTTTCGGCGCCAGGGCGACGGTGTCCAGGAAAAACGTGGTCGGGTCGGTCTTCCGGGATTTCATGTAGTAGGGCCAGCACACCGCGCCCACGCTGGTGGTGCCATCAGCCAGCGGAATGAACCAGACCCAGCCGTGATCGAACCAGAACATGCTGATGTTGCCGGCCTGCTTGCCGGGCAGGCGTTGCGCGCCGGTGAAATGCCCGTACATCGCCGCGCTGTTGTGGAAGCGGTTGCGGCGCTTGATGGAGAAGCGGTTGGCAAGAAACGTGTCGCGCCCCGACGCGTCGACGAAAAAACGGGCGCGCCAGGTCTTCTCCCCGCCGTCGCTCGTGCGTGTGTCGATGCGAACGTCCTCGCCGGCCGGAAATTCGACGTTGGTGACCCGGCATTCCTCGAACGTGTGCGCGCCTTTCGCGCCGCAGTTGCGGAACAGGATCTCATCGAACACGGAGCGCCGCACCTCGAAAGCCGATGGATAAGTCTTGTCCCAGGCCTTGCTGAAATCGAAGGTGACCGGCGGCCCGTGCTCGGACGAATTGAATTCGGCGCCGTATTTCGGCATGCCGATGCGGTTGACCTGGTCGTAGACGCCAAGGCGCTCGAGCAACGGGATGTTCAGGGGCAGCAGGGATTCGCCGATGTGAAAACGCGGATGGCGCTCCTTTTCAACGATCACCACGTTCCAGCCGCGTTCGGCCAGCAGCACGGCGATGGTCGAGCCGCCGGGGCCGCCGCCGAGTACGAAAACATCACAGTCGGGATTCATCCCGGAAATCGGGTTGGACATCGGGTGGTTCGCTGGCATGGCCGGATTCTACTATGGCCTGCGTTCATTTCGAGCGGCTGCCCGGCTTATGACTGGCTGGCGCCTTCGAGATTCGCACGTTTGTTCAGGTTCAGCCAGATTCTAAGAGCGGGCGTCGTTACCACGGTGCTGCCGATGGCCATGAGGACCAGCATGGTGAACACGTCGGGCGGAATGACGCCGAGGTCCAGTCCGACGTTGATGACGACCAGCTCCATCAGGCCCCGGGTATTCATCATAATGCCGATGGCCTTGGCTTCATGCGGCAGCATGCCGGAGTGCCGGGCGGCGAAATAACGTCCACCGAACTTGCCGATGCTCGCCGCCGCGAGCAGCAGCAGGCACCAGCCCCACAGGGCGGGTGCTGTCCAATGCGCCTATGTTCGTGCGCAGGCCGGTGTACATGAAGAAAATCGGCAGGAAGAATACCAGCACGAAGTCGCCGATCTTGCCGCGCCATGCGCTCACGAATCCCGCCTGGTCGTGCAGCAGGACGCCGAGCATGAAGCCGCCGAAGATCGCGAAAATGCCCAGATGGTAGGTCGTCATTCCGGACAGGAAGATTGCGCTTATCAGGATGCCGACCAGATTCGGCGACAGCTTTCCGCTGTTTGCGCCGCAGCGCCGCAGCAGCCGCAACAGCAGGGGGCGCACCACCCACCAGCACACTGCGATATAGATGGCGATCAGCCCGACGCTGAGGGCAAAATCCGGGGGCGAAAACTGCGCACCGGTCAGCGCGGTGACCACGGCCAGCATCAGCCAGCCGATCACGTCGTTGACCGCCGCAGAACTGATCGCGATGACTCCCACGCGGCTGCGGTTCAAATCGAGTTCCATCAGGATGCGGCCCAGAACGGGCAGCGCGGTGATCGAAAACGCGGTGCCGACGAACAGCACATAACCCACCAGGTGGATTTGCGCCGCGAGATAGGGATGGGATATCCAGCCAAACAGCACACCGAGCGAGAACGGCAACGCCAGCCCGACGATCGAGATGTTCAGCACCGCCTTGCGGTTGTAGCCGACCTTCAAGTGGCCGAAGTCGAACTCCAGACCGATCTGGAACATCAGCAGAATCAACCCGATCTGGCTGAGGATGGTCATCGGCTCCGCCGGGACGGAGCGGAACACATACGCAAACATGTCTGGCGCAAGGAGCCCGAACAGCGAGGGGCCGAGCAGCAGTCCGACGATAATCTCGCCCACTACGCGCGACTGCGCCAGCCGGGCGGCGATTTCCCCGCCAACCCGCGCCGCGATCACGATCAGCGAAAGTTGCAGCAGCGTGAAGAACAGCAACAGTTCGGTTTGGTGCACGCTCGATTGCATGCGATCATTTCCCCTCGATGCGCGAACCGCCTGCGGTTGCATGGTGCCCAATTGCGCGCGGGACGAAGCGTAGCATCGGCCGGCAGAAACCCGGACAGGGAACGACTCAGGAGGTGGCAGTGAAAACCGCGTTGGTAACCGGCGGCAGCGGGGCGATCGGTTCGGCGATCTGCCGCGCCCTGGCGGCACAAGGCCTGCACGTGATCGTGCATGCCAACCAGAGGCTCGAACAAGCGCAGCGGCTGGCGGCGCAATTGCAGGCCGCCGGTGCGAAGGCGTACGCCATCGCCTTCGACGTGACCGACCGCGAGGAAGCTGCCCGGGCGCTGGCCCGGCTCGAAGAGGACGCGCCGATCCAGATACTGGTCAACAACGCCGGCGTGCATGACGATGCGCCGCTTGCCGGCATGAGCGGGACACAATGGGATCGCGTCATCGATGTGTCGTTGAATGGCTTCTACAACGTGACTCATCCGCTGCTGTTGCCCATGATCCGCACGCGCTGGGGCCGGATCATCAATGTCTCCTCCGTAGCCGGCGTCATCGGCAATCGCGGCCAGGTCAATTACTCGGCGGCGAAGGCGGGCCTGCACGGGGCGACGATGTCCCTGTCGCTCGAACTCGCGTCCCGCGGCATCACCGTCAACGCCATTGCGCCCGGCGTCATCGCCTCGCCGGTGACCGAGCACGCCTTTCCGAAGGAAGCCATCGAAGCGCTGGTGCCGATGAAGCGCGCCGGCACCACCGACGAAGTCGCCGCACTCGTGGCCTTCCTGGCGTCCGAACAGGCCGGGTATATCACGGGGCAGGTGATATCCATCAATGGCGGTATGGCCTGAATGGCCGTGAATATCGTGAATGTCGGAAAATACCTGAAGCCGTAACCGCTTTTACGACATTCACGCATTCACGATATTCACGACATTCACGGCTCTTATGCGTTGGGACCTTTTCTGTTCCGTTGTCGACAACCTCGGCGACATCGGCGTGTGCTGGCGGCTGGCGCGCCAGTTGGCTGCGGAGCATGGCGCCGACGTCAGGATCTGGCTGGACGATCTGGCAACGTTCCGGCGGCTCGCTCCCGGGCTCGACGCCGCGGCGTCGCGGCAGAAGCTCGGCGATATCGAAATTTGCGCGTGGACGACACCCTTCGCGGCGGCCGAGCCTGCAGACGTCGTGGTGGAAACCTTCGGCTGCGAACTGCCGGCCGCCTACGTGCAGGCGATGAAGGCCCGCGCCAGGCCGCCAGTCTGGATCAACCTCGAATACCTGAGTGCCGAGCCCTGGGTCGGGCGCTATCACGGCCTGCCATCCCCGCAACCGCCGCTGACCAAATACTTTTTCTTTCCAGGTTTTGCACCCGACACCGGAGGTGCGTTGATGGAGCACGGCCTGAATGCCCGGCGCGCGGCATTTCAGGCCGACGCGACAGACCAGGCGCAATTTCTGTCGGGACTCGGCGTGGCGGCACGCGCTGCGGACGAGCTGCTGGTTTCCCTGTTTTGTTATCCGCAGGCGCCGGTGCAGGCGCTGTTCGGCGCCTGGGCCTCGGGCCGCCGCCCGATCCGTGCGATCGCCTTCGCGGACACACCGGCGGCGCAGGCGCTGGTGGCTGCGGGACTGGCCACGGGCGAACGGCGCGGCCCGCTTACCGGGCAGATCGTGCCGTTTCTCACGCAGGACGACTACGATCGGATACTGTGGGCCTGCGACTGGAATTTCGTGCGCGGGGAGGACTCTTTCATGCGCGCGCAATGGGCGGCCCGGCCCTTCGTGTGGCAGGCGTATCCGCAAAAAGGGCAAAGCCACGGCATCAAGATGCAGGCGTTTCTGGCCCGCTACCTGGGTGCGTCGGTCATGGGCTCGTCAGCGGGGCTGGTCGATCTGTGGACGGCGTGGAACGGCCTGATACCGGTCGCCCGGTTGGCGCCGGCCTGGACTGCGAGCGTGGCGACCATGGGGGGTATTTCCCGTCTGGCGCAACAGTGGCCGGAGAAACTCGAAGCCCTGGGCGATCTGGCAGGGAATTTGGCTCAATTCTGCGCGGAACGGGTATAATCTCGCGCTTTTTCGCCCCATCCTTTTCAGGACAGACCTTTTCAGGACAGACGATGATACAGGCTCAGGAAGTGCGCGCCGGCAACGTGATCATGGTTGGCAAAGACCCGATGGTCGTTCAGCGCGCCGAATACAACAAGGGCGGCCGCAACTCCGCCGTGATGAAAATGAAATTGAAGAACCTGCTCACGGGCGGGGCCAGCGAGGTCGTCTACAAGGCCGACGACAAGCTGGAAAACATCGTGCTCGAACGCAAGGAGGCGACTTATTCGTATTTTGCCGACCCGATGTACGTGTTCATGGATGCCGATTACAACCAGATCGAAATCGAGAAGGAAAACATGGGCGATGCGCTCAACTATCTCGACGACGGACTGCCCTGCGAAATCGTGTTCTACGACGGCAAGCCCATATCCGTTACGTTGCCGAACTCGGTGGTGCGCGAGATCACGACCGAGCCGGCGGTGCGCGGCGACACTTCGGGCAAGGTACTCAAGCCCGCGACGATCGGCAGCGGCTTCGTGGTCAACGTGCCGCTGTTCTGCGAATCGGGCGACAAGATCGAAATCGATACCCGCACCGGCGAATACCGCAACAGGGTGAAGTGAAGCAGCGAACAGTGATCGGTGAACAGTGATCGGTGAACAGTGATCGGTGAACAGTAATCGGTGAACAGTGATCGGTGAACAGTGATCGGTGAACAAAGGGCCGCTATGCGGCCCTTTGTATTTGAGAGTCAAGGCGTAGAATTTTCACCGTTCACCGTTCACCGTTCACCGTTCAGCCCCACCGTTCACCATAGTTCAGATTTCTTCACCCTGCTCGTCGTACACTTTCACGGTCGAGCCATCCTTGGTCTCGGCGAGATCCTGCGCATACTCGAGCGCATCCTCTTGTTCGTCGAACGATGCCAGTGCTTTTTCGAAGCCTTCTTCCTTCACCTCCCATTGGCCGGACTTGCCGGGCACTACGCAAAATACCGACGTACCGCTTTGATCGAAACCCATGTCAATGCCTCCTGTGAAAGTCCAGGAAAAAACCCGGGCGCGGCTGCGCCCGGCTTCAAGCCACGGAATCTTGTTTCACAACGTGTAGACCAATTCCACTGTATATAGGTTCGCGTCGCGACGATCGACATGTTCGAAGCGGCAATGGTATTTCGTTTTTCGTGTGATGCATTGCGATCTCCTTCGCGTGTTTCCGCGTGAACGAAATCTTTCCCGTTAATTTTTCCGGCGTGAAGTCGTGCTGTCCTGCTCAGTGCATCGTGTGGCGTGATGGCAAGGGCTGTACCAATGCATGTTTTCGTGAAACTCCGTCGTTGCATTGCCAATGAGCCGGTGAAGGCGGTACGGATCGTCGTCCGGGCGGTGCGACGGATGTAGGGTTTACGGGACAAGGCTGTAACAGTTGCATGACAGCGGTTCCGCGGCGCGCCGTTGGGCACACCACGGCGGGACACGGCCCGGATTGGATGGGCAAGCAGCTGGCACGTATGGCTGGATTGGAACAAAGCCCGGCGATCCGGGTCCAATCGGCGTCCGTCACGCCAATGCGAACAAGGCATTCACTTTGCCCCGCAATGGACGAATACGTCAATGGAAGCGATGGTGAACGGGCGCAAATAAGCAACGCTGAATGAACAGCAGAGGTGCTCGTGCCGACGCAGAACGCAGTTTCAGAACTGAATGGCCGGAATGTTCGCTGCCGTGCCGATTCTGGTGACCTCGAAGGTTATCTGCGATCATGTCGGGCGTTTTGCCCCGCTCGGGGAATATCTTGGCAGGGATTGAACGCAGGCGATGGACACCCCAGTTACTGCAGGCCGCATCCCGCAGCGAAGGAATGGCGAAAGTGTGCAGCGATGTTCGGCCCACACAAAAATATAGGAAATCAGACAGACCATGCCGCACGCACTGCTAGTTGATGACGATGTCGATACCCTGGCAAGCCTGCAGGAGCTGGTTGCGCGCGAAGGGTTCACGGTGGCGACGGCACCGAGCCTGAAGGCGGCGCGCGAAAACATGGCATTGCAGCGCCCGGATGTAGTGCTGCTGGACCTGATGTTGCCCGATGGCGACGGCATGGACTTGTTCCAGGATGTCGAATCGCGAGCGACCACCGAGGTGGTCATGATCACCGGCCACGCCAGCATCGAGACTTCGATCGAAGCCCTGCGGCTGGGCGCTTCCGACTACCTGATCAAGCCCGTAAACATCAAGCAGCTCAAGGCGATCTTGTCGCGCGTGGCGCGCCCCACCGACCTGAAGAAGGAAATCAGCGCGCTGCGCGGCGAGTTGCGCAGCCTCGGGCGTTTCGGGCGCCTGCTCGGTTCCTCCTCGGTGATGCAGGGCGTATACGATCAGATCCAGAGGGTGGCGCCGACCGTTGCCACGGTTCTCATCACCGGTGAAAGCGGCACGGGCAAGGAACTGGTGGCACAGACGCTTCACGACCTGAGCCGCCGGCACAAGAATCCCTTCATTCCCGTCAACTGCGGTGCGATATCGCCGCAGCTCATCGAAAGCGAAGTCTTCGGCCACGAGAAGGGCAGCTTTACCGGCGCGATACGCGAACACAAGGGCTACTTCGAGCGCGCCAACGGCGGCACCCTGTTCCTCGACGAAGTCACGGAAATGCCGGTCGAGCTGCAGGTCAAGCTGTTGCGCGTGCTCGAAGAAGGAACGTTCATGCGCATCGGCTCCGATCGCGAAATCGAAGTCGACGTGCGCATCATCGCCGCCACCAATCGCGTGCCGGAAGAGGCGGTGGCGGAAGGCAAGCTGCGCGAGGATCTGCTATACCGGCTGCAGGTTTTCCCGCTGCACCTGCCGCCGCTGCGGGAACGCGACGCGGATGTGAAACTCATTGCGGAAGAATTCCTCAAGGACCTCAACCAGAAAGAGGGGACCGGCAAGGCTTTCGCCGCCGATGCCCATGCGCTGCTCGCGGATTGGCATTGGCCCGGCAATGTGCGGGAATTACGCAACGTCGTGCAACGCGCCTACATCATGGCCGACGATTCGATCAATGCCGGCTGCCTGCCGCTGGAAACCGGAAAGACCCGCCAGGCAGCCAGCGGCGGACCTTTCCTGCAGATACGCGTCGGCAGCACCGTCGCCGAAGTTGAACGCATCCTGACGCTGGCCACGTTGCAGCAATGCGGCGGCGTCAAGGAAAAAGCCGCGCAGACGCTCGGCGTGAGCCTCAAGACTCTCTACAACCGCCTGCGCGAATACGATTCGCGCGGCGACGCGTCACCCGCCGATCCGGACTGACGGCCCGGCGGGAAAGCAAGGATTACATTCGCGCCCGTCAAGTCCGCCGGCGCGAACGCGTTTCGAAGCAGTACTGTGCTCCGTGGTTGTTCGTCGCCATCCACGATGCGGCGGCACGGCTGTTTGGATGGAAGCAGGCGTCGTCGATGGAAACGGGTATGCCGAGATGCCATATCCGCTGCGAGACCACCGAGTGGAATCGATCGTCGCCTGCCGGCAATAAAATCTCGCTCATGAAGAATGCGCATGCTGTTTACGAAGCGAGTCCTGAGCTTTGTGGAACCGGGCGCAAATGCGCCGGGCCGTCCCGAAGAACCCATCCGCTCCGAGCTGTTCAGCCCGGAGCGGATGGAAAGCCATGCGGAAAGCCTGGCCGCGGCACAACGCATCGTCGTCGACGGTTCCGCCGGGTATCAGCCGATCGATGCGCGCTCGCGCGACAACGGCCGCGTGCTGCTCGACTGCTACCAGACCGTTGCCACGGCCGCGCGCGAGAAAAAAACCATCACGCCGGCCGCGGAATGGCTGCTCGATAATTTTCACGTCGTCGAAGACCAGTTGCGCGAACTCGAGCGCGGCGTGACGTCGCGCTATTGCCGCAGCCTGCCCGCACTCGTCGAGGGTCCGCTGGCCGGCTATCCGCGCGCCTACGGCGTGGCGTGGGCCTTCGTCGCGCATACCGACAGCCGTTTCGAAGCGGCGCTGTTGCGCCGCTTCCTGCTCGCCTATCAGCACGTCGAGACGCTGAACATGCGTGAAGCCTGGGCGGTGCCGCTCATGCTGGGTTGCGTGCTGATCGAGAACCTGCGCCGCCTCGGCGAGCGCATGGCCGTTTCCCAGGACGGTCGCCGCGACGCCGACGCTTTCGCCGACGAATTGCTGGCGCTGGGCAGCCAATCGGCGGGCAACCAGCCGGCGCAGGCCACAGACAGCGCGTTGCGCGCGCTGTCGGACCGGCGGCTCACGCGCGCGTTCGCCGTCCAGCTCATCCAGCGGCTGCGCTATCAGGACATTTCGCTGCAGCGGCTCAACGAGAAGCTGGCGGCGCTGGGCATGGATGCGGATGCCCTCGTCCAGACCGAGCACACCAGCCAGTCCGCCGCCAATCTGACGGTGCGCAACATCATCACCAGCATGCGCGCCATGGCGGCTTTCGACTGGCCGAACTGGTTCGAGGAAGTCAGCGCGGTCGACGCCTGCCTGCGCCGCAGTCCGGCCTTCGGCGGAATGGACTTCGCCACGCGCGACCGCTACCGGCATGCGCTGGAGGAACTCGCGCTCGGCTCGAAGCATTCCGAACTGGACATCGCGCACGCAGTGATTGCAAAGAGCGCGCAAACCGATGCGCAAGTCCCGGTCGGGAATAGCGCGGAGCGTTTGTCCGATCCCGGCTACTACCTCATCTCGACCGGCCGCCGGCAATTCGAGCGCGAAATCGGCTATCGTCCCAGCCTGCGCCAGCACGTCCTGCGCACCCAGGTCGCCCACGCCCCCACGGCGTATTTTGGCGCAGTCGCACTCGTTGCCCTGGCCCTCCTCGTATTCCCGTTGCTGCTGAGCGTCGATTCCGGCGTCGGCCTGGCAGGCCTTGCTGTGCTCGCGCTGCTCGGCTTCTTTCCCGCCTACGACATCGCAGTGGTGCTCGCCAACAAGCTGATCACCTCGGTGATCGGTCCGCGGCATCTGCCGCGGCTGCAACTGGTGGAAGGCGTGCCGGATTCGCTGCGCACGTTCGTCGTCGTGCCGACCATGCTGACGTCGGAAACGGCGATCGCGGAGCAGATCGGGCATCTTGAAGCGCACTACCTGTCGAATTCCGGCGGCGAAGTCTGCTTCGGCATGCTGTCCG
>DASWEZ010000231.1:0-4393 GCA_036394495.1 Burkholderiales bacterium | reverse complement strand
TCAGTACTTTTTCTCGGCCTTCTTGAGGCGCTTGGCTTCTTTCTTTTCTTTCGGTGTCTTGGACGGCGCCTTCTTGACGTTCTTCTTTGAATCCTGGCTCTTGCTCATGACATTTTCTCCCTCGTTGATGGTAATCGTTTTTGCATCGTCGATCCGACGCCCGGCCGGCGACTCACCGGCACCAGGGACCGCCGCAGGGTAAAGGGAAAATCGCTTCGACCGCCCTCCTGCAATCCCCATTAAGGGGTCGACCAGTGCATGGTAATCCAAGCAGCCATCCGCTGTGAAGTCCGCCGTCGCTCGCGGACAAGTTCGCTTTGCGCGTCCCTTTTGAAACGGCCCGGGCCGGGAAGAACGCCCCGATCGGGAACCGGCACCGGGAGTACAAAAACAGTGGAACTTCGTGCGGCAGCCGCTAGACCAACATTTTGCGAGAGCGTATGTTTAGCGGCGAAATGCCCGATACCGACTGCCATTCTTCTTTGACTTCCGAGGCCTCATGAACCGAAACGCCGAATCCCCACAACTCGCAGTACCCGTCAACAAGACCGACCACATCGTGGGCCCTGAAACGGCGAAAGTCGTCCTCGTGGAATACGGCGACTTCGAATGCCCGACCTGCGGCCAGGCCTATCCGGCGGTGAAAATGCTGCTGAAGAAATTCGAGCACCGCCTGCGCTTCGTCTTTCGGCATTTCCCGCTGACCGCGGCGCATCCCAACGCGGAGCTCGCCGCCGAGGCCGCCGAGGCGGCCGGCGCCCAGCACAAGTTCTGGCCGATGCACGACCTATTGTTCCAGAACCAGGCGCACCTGAAGCTCAAGGACTTGCATCACTACGCCGAGAAGCTGGAACTGGACCTCGTGCGCTTCGATTTCGAATTGTCGGACCAGGTTTACCGGCAGCGGGTGAACGAACACGTGGATTCCGGAAAACGCAGCGGCGTGCGCAGCATGCCGGCCTTCTTCGTCAACGGCTCGCTCGTGGATGTTTCGTTCGGGCTCGATCACCTGCACGACGCGATTCACGCGCAGCTCAAAGAGTAGGGGGTTAGTTCGTCACCCGCATGTACAGCATCGGCAGTTTTTCCGGCAGGCGCCGGATGTGGTCGAGGACCATGTAGTTGCGCATGCCGAAGATGCGGGAGACGTAACGGTCGGCCTTGGGGTCGAGGCTCATGCAGTAGGTGAAGATGCCGTGGCGGCTGTTCTCCTCCACGGCTTTTTTTGCGTCGAACACCAGGTATTGCGCGTCATGCACATCGATGTCCGACGGTTCGCCGTCGGTGACGAGCAGGATCAGCTTCTTGTGCGCGCGGCGGTCTTGCAGAAAAGAACCCGCGTGGCGCAATGCCGTGCCCATGCGCGTCGACAGTTGTCCGGTCATCCCCGCAAGGCGGGCTTTGGAAAGCTCGCCGTAAGGCCGGTCGAAATCCTTGAAGCGGTAGTAACCGATATCGTGGCGGCCGTTCGATGAAAAACCGTGGATGGCAAAACTGTCGCCGATGCGCGCCATTGCGTCGGCCAGCAGCACTGTCGCCTCGCGGGCCAGGTTCAATACCGTCGTCGACTTGTCCGCGATCAGGTCGTTGGTCGACTGCGACAGGTCCAGCAGGACCAGCACCGACAGGTCGCGTTGCTGCCGGCCGAGGATGGCATGCACGCGCGGATCGGGCGCAACGCCGGTACGCAGATCGATGGTGGCGTTGATGCAGGCGTCCAGATCGAGCCGGTCGCCTTCCAGCCTTTTCTTCAGCTTGACGGGGCGCTGCACCTGCACCGCCTTGACGAGGTATTTCACGCGGTTGACCAGATCCTGGTTGCGATCGAGGATTTCTTCGATCGCGTGCGGATCGCCTTCGGGTGCCGGCTTTTCCAGCAGAGTGCACCATGACGACCGCTCGCGGCCGATCACGTAGTCCCATTCGTCGTACCGGATCGGCGGCGACAACGGCTCTTCCTTGATCGCGTCGTCCTGCTTCGAAAGGGCGGTCAGCTTGACCTGCTGCTCTTCTCCCGGCGGCGGCTCCGCTCCTTCGTTGCTCTCGTCTTCTCCCGTATTCGAATCGTCATCGGCAAGCCGCGCGCCCTGCATCACGACATCATCTTCGTCCGGCGACGGCTCGCCCAGGTCGCCGAAATCCCAGACGCCCTGATTGTCGTCGCGATAGGCGGGTTCGACCACATAGGTCTTGAAGTTGAACTGCACCCGCATCTGGCCCATGTCGTTGCCGAGCAGTCCGCCGAGCGCGCGGCTGATGGACTGTTCCTGCCAGTAATCCTCCTGTTCGAAGAACAGGCGGCGCCCCTTCGCCACCCACGGATTGTCATCCTCGTAGTCCGCGTCGATCAGCGCGCGCGACAGGCGCGCCATCAATGAACCGGATGTCACGGCGCCGCCGGCCTGGGCAACATGAAAGGCCTTCCAGAGATTGCGCAGCCCTGGAAATTCGCGCATCGCCAACTGTTCCACGCGCGCGTCCTCGACCAGCGAAACCAGTGCGACTTGCAACGGCTTGAGATTGCCAACCGGGAAACGCTGCGTGGTAAATACGATGTGGGCTGAAGCGTGCACTGCCGCCGCACGGTACAGCGCCAGCCCGGATTGCCCGCCGAAACCGCGGTAAGACTGCGGCATCCGGATTGTCCATCCATCGATGGTGGAACGCCGGCCCGCGGCTGCGCCCTTGGTATGGATGACCGGCCGCAGCTTGATGTTGCGCCCCCACAAGGCGCGCAGGTAAAGCGACAGGCGGCGTTCGACGTCGGGGAACACGGTCTGGTCGCCTTCCGCCTGCAACAACTGACGGCCTTCTTCGCTGTCCAGCGTGAAATAGCGGACCTGCGCGCTCGGGTCGCGCATGTGCGACTGCACGCCGAGCAATGCCCAGCGCCGCAAGCCATCCAGGGTCAGTTGTTCGAGAAGGCGATCGAGGCGCTGCAGGATCGGGGCAATGCCCACGGGCGCGAGGCCCGCCAGTTCCGCGAGAAATTCCAGATACGCGCCATAGAGCGCGGCGTCGCGCAGCCGGCGTGCTGCGATGTTGCCCGTGGAGAAAACCTGTTCCGCGGTGCGCGCGTCGGTGTGGGCGTAGACGGCGAGCGCCGCATCGAGGGCAACGAACGCCGCTTCTTCGCCGACCTCCCGCGCAACGCCGGGCGTCTCCCGCAGATAGGCCAGCACCACGCTCCAGCCCAATCCCGCAGTCGCAAGTTCGCGCGCGCCTTCGAGATAACGGGTCAGGCCTTTATCGGTGAACGAGCGACTCGCTTCGAGCCAGCTCGACTCCAGCAACTCCCTAGCGTGCGGCCCCAGGGAAGTCAGTAACTCGCTGTACTCGTCAAGCTTCGCCATGATTTAAGCTAGAGGCGTTGACGCAAAGGACGCAAAGGACGCAAAGGAAGGGCAAGAAAGATCGCAAAGGAAAGCCATGAAAATGGAAGGTCGGCGTATTTTTATGGACGGTGGTCTGCCGAGTATTCCTATTAACGGCGCCCATTCCTGGCAACCACAGAACACGCCTCGCGATATCCCCCGTTTTTCATCCGCATCGTTTTTGCTCTCCTTTGCGTCCTTTCTTGCCCTTCCTTTGCGACCTTTGCGTCGACGAATTTGATCTAGGGTTTTAGAAACATGCGCGGATGGTAGCGCCGAGGGCATCGCGGATATCGGCGTCGTCGGTAATGGGACGGATCAGGGAAACATGGCAGGCCGCGACGGGTTCGACGCCCTGGCCGATCAGCGATCCTGCGTAGATCAGCATGCGCGTGGAGATGCCCTCCTCCAGTCCATGGCCTTTCAGGTTGCGCGCGCGCTCGGCGATGGTCACCAGCTTGGCGGCGGTTTCCGGACCGATTCCGGATTCGTGGCTGACGATCTCGATTTCGACGTCACGCTCCGGGTAGCTGAAGTCGAGCGCGCCGAAGCGCTGCTTGGTCGATTGCTTCAGGTCCTTGAGGATGCTCTGGTAGCCCGGATTGTAGGAAATCACCAGCTGGAAATCCGGATGGGCATGCACGAGTTCGTTTTTCTTTTCCAGCGGCAGCACACGGCGTGCATCGGTGAGCGGATGGATCACGACCGTGGTGTCCTGGCGTGCTTCGACGACTTCATCGAGATAGCAGATCGCGCCATAGCGCACGGCCAGCGTCAGCGGCCCGTCCTGCCAGCGCGTGCCGTCGGCATCGAGCAGGTAGCGCCCGACCAGGTCGGAAGCCGTCATGTCCTCGTTGCAGGCCAGCGTGATCAGCGGCTTGCCGAGTTTCCAGGCCATGTATTCGACGAAGCGCGTCTTGCCGCAGCCGGTCGGGCCTTTGAGCATCATCGGCATGCGCACGGCGTATGCCGCGTCAAACAAGGTCACTTCATCGGCGACGGCGCGGTAATACGGCTCC
>DASWEZ010000230.1:0-2693 GCA_036394495.1 Burkholderiales bacterium | reverse complement strand
ATTGACCTTGATGATACCGCGAGCACCTGCCCGTCCGGCAAGCGGCGACTGTGCGAGGCGTTCAGCAACTGGCGTACCCGTACCGCCGGGGCCGGCCGGCTGAACAGGTAGCCCTGCGCCTCGGTCACCGTGCCATCGGCGCCGATCAGCTCCAGCTGCTCGTTGGTCTCGATGCCTTCGACCACGACCAACATGCCGAGATCGGCGCTGAGCCGTGCCACCCCGCGCAACAGCGTCAGCGGACGATCACTGTCGATGCCCTCCAGGAAGGACCGATCGATCTTCACCTTCTGCAGCGGGAAATTATGCAGATAGCTCAGGCTCGAATAGCCGGTGCCGAAATCATCCAGCGAGATTCGCACACTGATGGCGTGCAACTGGGACAGCACGTCGTGGGTCAGCTGGGTGTTGCGCAACAGCGACGATTCGGTGATCTCGATTTCGAGACGGTTCGCGGGCAGCCCGGAGACCTCGAGCGCGTAGCGAACCTCGCTCAACAGTTCGCGCTGATGGAACTGCTGCGGCGAGAAATTGACCGCGACGCTGACGGCTTCCGGCCATTTCATGCATTCTATGCAGGCCTTGCGCAGTATCCAGCGGCCAAGATCGACGATCAGCCCCATGTCCTCGGCGACCGGAATGATATCGACCGGAGAAACCGTGCCGCGCACCGGATGATTCCATCGCAGCAGCGCTTCGCAAGTCGCAATCCGTCCCGACTTGAGATTGACGAGCGGTTGGTAGAGCAACTCGAATTCTTCATTGGCCAAGGCCTTGCGCAGGTCCAGCTCCAAAATGCGGCGCGCCTCGACGGTCTGGGCCATCTCTTCGCGGAAGAAACAGAAGGTGCCGCGGCCGTCCGCCTTGGCGCGATAGAGCGCCATGTCTGCATTCTTCAATAGCGTATCGGCGCTGACGCCGGGCGATGTCAGCGCGATTCCGATGCTGGCGCCAATCTCGACCAGGTGGTTGTCGATTTTATAGCGCTCGCTCAAATGGTCGACGACGCGCCGGGCAAGATAGGCAGCATCCTCGGCCGATTTGATGTTCTGCTGAAACACCACGAATTCGTCGCCGCCGAACCGCGCCACGAAATCCTCAGGGCGCAGCATCTCGCGCAACCGGTCGGCGACGGTGCACAACAGCTGATCTCCGCAAGGATGGCCCAGGGTATCATTGACCTGCTTGAATTGATCGAGGTCGATAAACAGCAATGCCGACAATTGCGTGGCCCTGTGCGGAAGCGCCAGCAGACGCTCGATCTCGTCGCGGAAATTGACCCGGTTGGGAAGCGCCGTCAGCGCGTCGTAGCGCGCCAGATGGGTAATTCTGGCCTCCGCGTGGCGCCGCTCGGTGATGTCCTCAAGCAGCACGACGGCGCCGCCGCCGGCCATCGGCTGAAACGTCCACGACAGCGACCGGTCTCTCGCGGCGTCGGGATCGGTGGTGATGATATCCCTCGCCTGCGCATTCTCGATTTCCGAAAGAATCATGTTTCCGCTCGCAGCCGAGATCGATCCGGCGCTGACGCAGTCCGCGACGATGTCCGACGCGCTCGCGCCGCGCTGCACGAGATCATCCGACAGTTTCATCATCTCGCTGAAACGACAGTTCATCACCGCGAGCCGTCCATCGGCGCGGAACATGCACAGCCCGTGCGGCATGTTGTTCAGGGCAGTGTCGAATTGGCCGGCAAGGGCCGACTCCCTGAAGCTCGACGTCAGTGCCTTTACAAAGATGGCATGAAGGCTGAGATTGATGTGCTTCAAACCGACGAAAAACAGCACCAGCAACACGGCCAGGCCGATGTAATAGAATCCGCCATGCAGCGCCAGCGCAAGCGACATCGGTCCGCACGCACAAAGGATATGTAATTGAACGATCATCGGGCGGCCGTAATTCCGCGCCGCGCCCCCTGCGGTATAGCCGACCGTCACAGCAACGCAGAGCATATGCGCAACCGGATCATCCGTGAGGAGAATGGTCAGGAAACACCAAAGCCCAAGCGCTCCGGCCTGCAGCACAGCACCGGCCCGGTAGCGCGGCTCCAAATCCTTCGCCTGCTCGAACGTCAGCGTCGACGCACGGCTTTCATATCTACGCATCTGGAACGCGCGTGCGGTGCCGATCGCGACGAGTAGAAGCGCGCATGGCCAAAGCAGAATATTTCCCGTCTTGAGGGCCGTCATGAGGGCAGCCGCTGCCCCGCTCACTGAGCCAATAAACATCGGCCAGAAATTTTGGCACATCGAATCGACCAGCGCGGCGTAAAGTCCGGGCTCCAGGCCTTCCTGATTGCTTCGATTTTTTTGGTCCACCAGCTGCATCGTGCGCGCACGCCCCCTTCGGGTCGTACTTGTACCTGTCGCAGATGAAGTCTTTCTGAGCGAACATCGTTACCGGGACGTTGTTTTTCGTCAGGCACGACGTAAATTTTCCCGATAAATCAGCATGATAGGTGAGGTTTGCCGAGCGCGCTATGACCACGCAGTTCAGCGGCGTGCCGATCTCAGGATAGCAGCGGTGACCACGCCGGATCGGACGCGAAGCCGGGGGTTGGAACCCGTTGCTCGTTGCGTCCGGAAATGTCCACGGTGAACAGCGACGGTCCGCCGTTGCCGCCGGGATCGCGGAAGAACATCAGGACGCGGCCATTCGGCGCAAAGGTCGGTCCCTCGTTGTGGAATCCGCTC
>DASWEZ010000229.1:0-11135 GCA_036394495.1 Burkholderiales bacterium | reverse complement strand
ATGTCGCAGTATCTCAAGCAGCCCTATCCGGCGCGTTCCGCGGTCGGCGTCTCGCAGTTGCCGCGCGGCGCGCTGGTTGAGATCGAGGCGATATTGTCAAAGAGCTGAGGGCCATGCGGTGCCCACGGGATTCCGGAGGATACTGGTCTTCGACCATAACCGGCCTATGGCCATAAGGGGCGAGGCGAAAATCGGCAAGGGCCAGCGCACCGGAGCCAAGCGGACCCGCGAACTTCCCCTGTCGACGTCCGGCATTGCAGCCGAGTCGGACAAAGGAATCGCCGCGAGCGATCGTCGCTCGAACACGCGCAAATCCGCCACGACCAAGCGGCGTACCAGCGACGTATCCGATAGCGCCCGCGCGCCGGCGTCCGCAACACATCCCTCTCTGTCCTTCGCCACACCGGCCGTCCAGGAGAAACTGGCGCGGCTCGGCATTCGCCAGTTGTCGGACCTGGTCACGCATCTGCCGTTGCGCTACGAAGACGAGACCCGCATCGTCTCCATCCACGACGCATTGTCGGGCGAGACCGTTCAGGTCGAAGGTACGGTGGTCGAGACGCACATCAAGTTCCGGCCGGGGCGCCAGCTCATTTCGGAAATCGACGACGGCAGCGGACGGCTGGCGATGCGCTTTTTCAATTTCTATCCGAGCCAGAAGACCGCGCTCGCGCCCGGCGCGAAAGTGCGGGTGATGGGCGACATCCGCCAGGGATTCTTCGGCGCCGAGATGGTCCATCCGCGCTTTCGCGTATTGCGCGCGGAGGCGCCGCTGCCGCAGGCGTTGACGCCGGTCTATTCGACGACCGCAGGGCTCGGCCAGGAAGTCCTGCGCAAACTCGCGGCCCGCGCACTGGCGCAGGCCGACCTGTCGGACGCCCTGCCGCAGCCTGTGATAAGGAAACTGAAACTGCTGCCGCTCGATGAGGCGATCCGGCTGCTGCACAATCCGACGCCGGCGGTCGACGCACAGGCGTTGCTGGATGGCACGCACGCCGCCTGGCGGCGGGTCAAGTTCGACGAGTTGCTGGCGCAGCAACTGTCCATGCGCCTGCATCACGAGCGGCGCAACCGGGTGCGCGCGCATCCGCTGCTGCAGTATTCGAACACGTCGCGGACCCTGCTTGCCACGGTGTCCTTCAAACTCACCCGCGCGCAGACTCGCGTGCTCGCGGAAATCCGCGGTGATCTTACGCGGCCGCATCCGATGCAGCGCCTGTTGCAGGGCGACGTCGGCAGCGGCAAGACCATCGTCGCCGCGCTGGCCGCGCTGCAGGCAATCGAATCCGGATATCAGGCGGCGGTCATGGCCCCGACCGAAATCCTCGCGGAACAGCATTTCCGCAAATTCACGGCATGGCTCGCGCCGCTCGGAGTCGAAGTGGTATGGCTTGCCGGCAGCCTGAAAAAAAAGGAGCGCGAGAAGGCGCTCGCGGACATCGCCTCCGGAAAGGCAGCACTCGCCGTCGGCACGCATGCGCTGTTCCAGGACGAGGTCACGTTCAGCAAGCTGGGCCTCGCGATCGTTGACGAACAGCACCGCTTCGGCGTGCACCAGCGCCTGGCGCTGCGCCAGAAAGGTAGCCGCGCAGGCCAGTCGATCCAGCCGCATCAGCTGATGATGAGCGCGACGCCGATCCCGCGCACGCTGGCCATGAGCTACTACGCCGACCTCGACGTGTCGGTGATCGACGAGCTTCCGCCGGGAAGGACGCCGGTGGTGACCAAGCTGCTCTCGGACACCCGGCGCAACGATGTGATCCAGCGGGTACGCGACGCCTGCCTGGGCGGCCGGCAGGCCTACTGGGTTTGTCCGTTGATCGAAGAATCGGAGGTGTTGCAACTGCAGACGGCGATCGATACTTACCAGGGTTTGCTCGCGACTTTTCCGGAATTGAAGATCGGACTGGTGCACGGCAGATTGCCGAACCAGGAAAAAGCCAACGTCATGGCGGCATTCCAGGCCAACGCAATCCAGCTGCTGGTCGCCACCACGGTGATCGAAGTCGGCGTCGATGTGCCCAACGCCTCGCTGATGGTGATCGAACACGCGGAGCGCATGGGACTGTCGCAACTGCATCAACTGCGCGGCCGTGTGGGGCGCGGCAGCCAGAGCAGTGTGTGCATCCTGCTCTACCAGAACCCGCTGTCGCAGAATGCACGCGAGCGGCTGCGCATCATTTTCGAGAACGCCGACGGATTCGAGATTGCGCGTCACGATTTGCGGCTGCGCGGCCCCGGCGAATTGCTGGGTGCGCGACAAAGCGGCGTGCCGATGCTGCGCTTCGCCGACCTGGAAAAGGACATCGACCTGCTCGACGCTGCACGCACTCTGGCGCCGCAATTGCTGCGCGACCATCCGGCGAATGCAGAACTGCATCTGCAACGCTGGCTCGGCGGCCGGCAGGAATTGCTCAAGGTGTAGGCCATGCCTTGCCTCTGTGCGATCATGCCGGGATTCCGCGCGATCCGACCTCGTTGCGACTGACCATGCACCCCCAATGACCTTCACCGAGCGCGTCAATGCCTATGAAAAGCTGATCCGGCTGGACAAGCCGATCGGCATCCTGTTGCTGCTGTGGCCGACACTGTGGGCCTTGTGGCTGTCGTCGCGGGGTCGCCCGGACTGGAGGATTGCGTGGATTTTTATCCTGGGTACCGTGCTGATGCGTTCCGCGGGTTGCGCCATCAACGACTATGCCGACCGCGATTTCGACGCCAGGGTGGCGAGGACGCGGGAACGCCCGCTGGCGACAGGACAGATCAAACCGATGGAAGCCTTGATGGTGGCCGTGGTACTGATCCTGGCGTCGTTCGCGCTGGTCGTGCAACTCAACCCGCTTACCATCAAGCTGTCGGTTGCCGCCGTCGTGATCGCCGTGGTCTATCCCTTCACCAAGCGCTTCTTCGCCGTGCCGCAGGCAGTTCTCGGCGTGGCGTTCGGATTCGGCATCCCGATGGCGTTTGCCGCCCACAACAACTATCTGCCGGCGGGCGCCTGGCTGCTGCTCGCCGCCAATATTTTCTGGGCCATTGCTTACGATACCGAGTATGCGATGGTGGATCGGGAGGACGACAGAAAGCTCGGCATCCGCACTTCTGCGCTCACGCTCGGACGCTACGACGTAACCGGCGTGATGATCAGCCACGCGTTGTTCCTGGCGATTTTCGTTTTTGCGGGCATGCAATTCCATCTCGGCGTTTATTTCTACGCCGGACTGGCGCTGGCTGCGTTGCTGGCGGCGACGCAGTACCGGATGATCCGCGACCGCGATCCTGCCGGCTGTTTCCGCGCGTTTCACCACAACAACTGGATCGGCGCCGCAATTTTTGCCGGAATCGTGGGCCACTACTATCTTCCCAGGCCTTTTTGACAGGCGACCGTCCGGGGCATTCGCCGGACGCAGGCGCACACATTTCGGAAAGAGACGGACATGGAACTCGGTTTGAAAAATCGCTCGGTGCTGATCACCGGCGGCAGCAAGGGAATCGGACTGGCCTGCGCGCGTGCCTTCCTCGACGAAGGCGCCAGGGTCGCCATCGTGTCGCGTGATCGCGGCAATCTGGACAAGGCGGGCGCGCAACTGGGGAAGGTCACGCTGATCGCCGCCGATCTCACGCAGGCCGGCGACGCGCAGCGCATGGCACGCGAAGCCGAAGCTGCGCTCGGCCCGATCGATGTTCTGGTCAATTCCGCAGGTGCCGCGAAGCGGTATCCGCCGGATGAATTGAATGCGCAGTCCTGGCACGCGGCGATGGATGCCAAGTACTTTACCTATATCCATGCGATGGATGCAGTCCTGCCGTCGATGCGCGCCCGCAAGAGCGGCAACGTGGTCAATATCATCGGCGCCGGCGGCAAGGTCGCTTCGTCCATCCACCTGCCGGGCGGCGCGGCCAATTCCGCGTTGATGCTCGCCTCGGTTGGCCTCGCGGCCGTCTATGGCAGATTCGGCGTGCGCATCAATGCGATCAATCCCGGCGCAACCATTACCGACCGCATCCGCGAAGCCCTCGAACTCGAGGCAAAGGCCAAAGGCAGCACGGTTGAACGGGTGCTCGAGGAAGGCCAGGCCCGCGTGCCATTGGGCCGCTACGCGGACCCGAAGGAGGTTGCCAACGTCACGCTGTTCCTGGCCTCCGACCAGGCCGCCTATGTCACGGGCGCGGTGATTCCGATGGACGGCGGCAGCAACCCGATCATCTGAACGACGAAGCCCATGCGTTACCTGGATCTGCGCGATTTTATCGGCCAGCTCGAAAAACAGGGCGAACTCAGGCGCATCGCCAGCGAAATTTCTCCTGTGCTGGAAATGACCGAGATCTGCGACCGCGTGCTCAAGGCGCAGGGAGCGGCCTTGTTGTTCGAGAAACCGAAGGGCCATTCGATTCCGGTGCTGGCGAATTTGTTCGGCACGCCGAAGCGTGTCGCCCTGGGCATGGGTGAGGAATCGGTGGCTGCGTTGAAGGAGGTCGGCAAGCTGCTCGCCTATCTGAAGGAGCCCGAGCCGCCGTCCGGATTGAAGGATGCCTGGGACAAACTGCCCGTGCTCAGGCAGGTGATGAATATGGCGCCAAAGATCGTCGGCAGCGCCCCGTGCCAGGATGTCGTATGGGAAGGCAAGGACGTGGATCTGGGCAAACTGCCGATCCAGACCTGCTGGCCGGGCGATGCCGGTCCGCTTATTACTTGGGGTCTGACGGTCACGCGCGGTCCGCACAAGCCGCGCCAGAATCTCGGCATCTATCGCCAGCAGGTGATCGCCCCGAACAAGGTCATCATGCGCTGGCTGGCGCATCGCGGCGGAGCGCTGGATTACCGCGACCATTGCAACGCCAGTCCGGGACAGGCGTTTCCCGTTGCAGTCGCGCTCGGCGCCGATCCGGCGACCATACTCGGCGCGGTGACGCCAATGCCGGACTCGCTCTCGGAATACCAGTTCGCGGGGCTTCTGCGCGGCTCCAAGACCGAGCTGGTGAAATGCATCGGGTCCGACCTGCAGGTGCCGGCGTCCAGCGAAATCGTCCTCGAAGGCGTCATCCGGCCGGGCGAGACGGCGCTGGAGGGGCCGTTCGGCGATCACACCGGCTACTATAACGAACAGGAAAACTTTCCGGTGTTCACCATCGAGCGCATTACCATGCGCCGCGATCCGATTTATCACAGCACCTATACCGGCAAGCCGCCCGACGAGCCATCCGTCCTCGGCGTGGCGTTGAACGAAGTGTTCGTGCCGCTGCTGACGAAACAGTTTCCCGAGATCGTGGATTTTTACCTGCCGCCGGAAGGCTGCTCCTATCGCATCGCCGTGGTCAGCATGCGCAAGCAGTATGCGGGGCACGCCAAGCGCGTGATGTTCGGCATCTGGTCGTATCTGCGCCAGTTCATGTACACCAAGTTCATCATCGTGGTGGATGACGACATCGACGTGCGCGACTGGAAGGAAGTGATCTGGGCAGTCACGACGCGTGTCGACCCGGCGCGCGATACCCTGATAGCGGAAAATACGCCGATCGATTACCTGGATTTCGCGAGTCCGGTGTCCGGGCTCGGTTCGAAAATGGGGCTCGATGCCACCAACAAATGGCCCGGCGAGACCAGCCGCAATTGGGGCGTTCCCATTGCGATGGATGCAGGGGTCAAACGCCGCATCGACGAGATATGGTCCAGCCTCGGCCTCTGATCCATCGGGAAGTGCGCGCGGGGTTTTCTGGGGCTTGCGCAGGGAGAAGTTCGAAAATACCGCCATGCGGTCGACTTTAGCCTGGCGTGTCGAACAGGCCCGGGTCAAGACTGTCAACGCTTGTGTTTGCCATGGCGTTACTTGCCTGGGACCGGTCGAGTGCGAGGAGATGGAGGCTTTGCCTGCGAACCTCGAGACTGGGCAGGTTGTCTGAAGGTTTTCAAAGCCGGCCAAAGCCGATAAAATGCGCTCCGGTCCAAACCAACTCGTAACGAAAGGCACTCGCAAATGAAGAAACTCATGATGATCGCGGCGACAGCGGGCCTGGTGCTGGCCTGTAGCGCGCATGCGGCAGATGCGGAAAAAGCGAAGGCGCTGGCACAGTCCAAGAATTGCCTCGCCTGTCACGCGATCGATAAAAAGCTGGTCGGTCCCGCCTATACCGAAGTGTCCAAGAAGTACAAGGGCAACAAGGATGCAGAAGCCATGTTGATCAAGAAAGTGATCAACGGCGGCGGCGGCGTGTGGGGCACGATTCCGATGCCGCCCAACCCGGTAAAGGAAGACGAGGCCAAAATTCTCGTCGAGTGGGTTTTGTCCCTGTAGTACGCCACTGCAGTTGCAGCAAGGAAGGCCGGCACATGCCGGCCTTTTTGTTTTCCGGAAGCGTCCCGCGGCGCTCATACAACTTGATGAATTAACGGCCCAAATTGACAACGCTCAAAACGCTGGCGGATAATCCGGACGGACCGGCGTGATAGATGCAAAACAACAAGGGGACGCAAATATGAAAGCTCGCGATGTGACGAAGGAATTCAAGTGGGTTGCAGCAGGCCTGATCGCGGTGGCGGCCTTCGGTCTCGCCGGTTGCGGCAAGAAGGAAGAACAAGCCGGCGGCGCCGGAAAATCGCCCTCGATCCAGCGTGTCGTCAAGATCGGACACGCGGCACCGCTGACGGGCGGCATCGCCCATCTGGGCAAGGACAACGAGAACGGCGTGCGTCTCGCGATTGAGGAAGCCAATGCAAAAGGCCTGACCATAGGCGGCGAGAAGATCGCCTTCGAAATGATCAGCGAAGACGACGAAGGCAAGGAAAACAAGGGTCCGATCATCGCGCAGAAATTTGTCGATGCGAAAGTGGCGGGCGTGGTCGGTCATCTGAACTCCGGTGTCACCATCCCCGCTTCCGCGGTATACAACCAGGCCGGCATTCCGATGATCAGCGGCTCCGCAACCAACCCCAAACTGACCGAGCAGGGGTTCAAGGTTGCGTTCCGCACGGTGGGCCGCGACGACCAGCAGGGACCGGCGATCGCCAGTTACCTTATTTCCGAACACAAACCCAAATCCGTTGCGGTGATCGACGACGCAACGGCCTACGGCGAGGGGCTCGCCAACGAAGTCGAGAAGACGTTGAAGTCATCCGGGATCAACGTGCTGCCGCGCGAAAAAGGCACGCAGGAGACCCGCGACTGGAAGGCGATTCTGACCAAGCTCAAGGGCAAGGGCCCGGATGCGATTTTCTACGGCGGCATGGATTCCGGTGCCGGTCCCTTGCTCAAGCAGGGGCGTGAACTGGGCCTGAAGGCGGTGTTCTCGTTCGGCGACGGCGCGTGCACTGAAAAGATGAAGGAGCTGGCCGGTCCCGCATCCGAAGGCATGGTCTGCTCGCAGGCCGGCATTCCGGTGCAGGCGGCGAGCAAGGCTTTCCTGGATGCATTCAGGAAGAAATTCAATTCCGATCCGCTGATCTACGCGCCGTTTACCTACGATGGCACCAATCTTCTGATTGCTGCCATGCAGGCGGCCAATTCCGTCGATCCGGTGAAGTATCTGCCCGAGCTCGCGAAGATCAAGTATGAAGGCGCGAGCGGCCACATCGAGTTCGACGAAAAGGGCGACCGCAAGGATGCGGAAATGACGATCTTCACCATGAAGAACGGCACCATCACGCCGGTCGCGATCATCAAGGGCGGCAAGTCGGTCAAGTTCGAGGATTTCGTCAAGGGCGGAGCCACGAAGTAATCGGTGCGCCTGTTCCGAAATGAAAACGGCACCTGCGGGTGCTGTTTTCTTTGGTGGTTGATGGACGATGCTTGCGCGCCAGTCCCTTCTGCACGGAATTTGCTAGCGTCTCGCGTGACCGGCTGACCGACCTTGGACATCTTTCTACAGCAACTCATCAACGGCCTGACCCTGGGCAGCGTCTACGCCATCGTCGCGCTGGGCTACACGATGGTTTACGGGATCGTGCAGCTGATCAATTTCGCCCACGGTGAAGTCGTGATGGTGGGTGCCATGGTTTCCCTGTCCGTGATCTCCGCACTCGCCGGCACCATGCTGCCGCCGCTGGTCATCGTTTTCGCCGGCGTGCTCTGCGCCGTGCCGGTATGCATGTTGGTCGGCTTCACCATGGAGCGCGTCGCCTACAGGCCGCTGCGCGGCGCGCCGCGGCTCGCGCCGCTGATCACCGCAATCGGCATCTCGATCATCCTGCAGCAGGTTGCGATGATCGTCTGGAGCCGCAATCCGCTGGGCTTTCCCCAGATCATCGACAACCCGGTCTTCGAGATTGCCGGTGCGCATATCAGCGCGGTGCAGATCGCCATCATTCTCGGATCCTTCCTGATGATGGCCGGCCTGACCCTGCTGGTGTTCCGCACGCGTCTGGGCATCGCCATGCGTGCGACGTCGGAAAATCCCCAAGTCGCGGGGTTGATGGGCATCAACGTCAATCGCGTGATTTCGGCGACCTTCGTCATCGGTGCCGGGCTCGGCGCGGTCGCCGGTGTCATGGTCGGCACTTATTACGGCATCGCGCACTACACCATGGGCGCGCTGCTCGGTCTGAAGGCGTTTTCCGCCGCCGTGCTCGGCGGCATCGGCAATCTTGCCGGCGCGATGCTGGGTGGCGTGCTGCTCGGCGTGGTCGAGGCGCTCGGTGCCGGCTACATCGGCGAGATCATGGACTTGTGCCATGTATCGGGAATCTCCGATGCGCTTGCCGCGCGCTGCGCGCAGGACGGGCACTTCGTGCTCTTCGGCAGCAACTATCAGGACGTTTTCGCCTTCCTGGTGCTGATTGCCGTGCTGGTGTTTCGCCCGTCCGGCCTGCTGGGCGAGCGGGTTTCGGACCGGGCCTGACGCATGGGCGACTGGATCGAACGTCTGGAAAAACTGCGCTCACACCGCGCCGCACCCTGGATGGGCATCGCGCTCATCGTCGTGACCCTGATGATTCTGCCGTTCGCGCTCGCATCGGTGGGTACAGCCTGGGTGCGCATCACGAACCTGGCGATCCTGTTCGCGCTGCTGTCCCTCGGCTTGAACATCGTCGTCGGTTTCGCCGGCCTGCTCGATCTGGGCTACATCGCCTTCTATGCCGTGGGCGCCTACTGCTACGCGCTACTCGCGTCTCCGCACTTCGGGCTGCATCTTCCATTCTGGATCATATTGCCGATCGGCGCTGCGGTCGCCTGCGTGTTCGGTGTGCTGCTCGGCGCGCCGACACTCAAACTGCGCGGCGACTATCTGGCGATCGTCACGCTCGGATTCGGCGAAATCGTTCGCGTATTCCTGAACAATCTCTCCCAGCCGGTCAACATCACGAACGGCCCGCAGGGTGTCACGCTCATCGATCCGTTCAGGATCGGGAAAATCGATTTCAGCCGTACCGACAACCTGCTCGGCCTCGCCTTCAGCGGCCCGATCAAGTACTACTATCTGTTGCTGGTCGTATTGGTCGTGGCGATCGTCATCAACTTGCGCCTGCAGAATTCCCGGCTGGGCCGCGCCTGGGTGGCGATCCGCGAAGACGAGATCGCCGCGCAGGCGATGGGCATCAATACGCGCAATGTGAAGCTCCTGGCGTTCGCGATGGGGGCAAGTTTCGGCGGCGTAGCCGGCGGCATTTTTGCCGCGACGCAAGGCTTCATCAGTCCCGAGAGCTTCGTCTTCGTCGAGTCGATCATGGTGCTGTCCATGGTCGTGCTCGGTGGAATGGGTAACGTATGGGGAGTCATACTCGGCGCGATCCTGCTGTCTTTCGTGCCGGAGATCCTGCGCTATACCGTGGAGCCGGCGCAGAAAGCGCTGTTCGGCCGCCTGCTGATCGAGCCCGAAGTCATCCGCATGCTCCTGTTCGGGCTGGCGCTGGTGCTCATGATGCTCTACCGGCCCGCGGGCCTGTGGCCTTCGAAGCGGCGCAAGCGCGAATTCTCGGAAGCCGATCACAGCTGATGCAAACAGCGCAACTGCTCGAGATCCGCAACATCGAGAAGCGCTTCGGCGGATTGACGGCGCTCGCCGATGTTTCGCTGACCATCAAGCGCAACGAAATCTATGGTCTGATCGGGCCAAACGGCGCCGGCAAGACCACGCTGTTCAATGTGCTCACCGGGTTGTACGTGCCGGACCGCGGCGAATTCGAATTCGACGGCGCGAGTCTGGTCGGCCTCAAGCCTTACCGCGTGGCCGAATCCGGAATCGCGCGGACTTTCCAGAACATCCGTCTGTTCGGCAACATGACAGCCATGGAGAACGTGATGGTCGGACGGCACGTGCGCACGCATGCCGGCGCGATCGGCGCGATCCTGCGCACGCGTCGCACCAGGGACGAAGAAGCGGCCATCCGCAGCCGTTCCGGGGAACTGCTGGGGTACGTCGGCATCGGTCAGCTTGCCGGCGCGCTGTCCCGGAATCTGTCGTACGGCGATCAACGCCGCCTGGAAATCGCTCGCGCGCTGGCCACGGAACCGAAACTGCTGGCGCTGGACGAGCCCGCGGCGGGCATGAATGCGACGGAAACGGCGGAGTTGCGCCGTCTGCTGGTAAAGATCCGCGACGACGGTGTGACCATTTTGCTGATCGAGCACGACGTCAAGCTCGTCATGGGTCTTTGCGACCGCGTCGCGGTGCTCGACTACGGCAGGAAGATTGCGGAAGGCGAACCGGCGCGGGTACAGAAGGATCCCGAAGTGGTCCGTGCCTATCTCGGCGGAGCGCTGCCGTGAGCGCACTGCTCGAAGTGAGGGCACTGAAAGTCGCGTACGGCGGGATCAATGCCGTCAAGGGCATCGACTTCAGCGTCGGCGAAGGCGAAATGGTCGCGCTGATCGGCGCCAACGGCGCCGGCAAAACCACCACGTTGAAGGCGATCTGCGGATTGTTGCATCACGGCGGCACGGTGCATATGCACGGCGAGAACGTAAGCAATTTCCCCTCTTGCCAACTGGTCGAACGCGGACTGGCGCTGGTGCCCGAAGGTCGCGGCGTTTTCGGCCGGCTGACGGTGCGCGAAAACCTGCAGATGGGCGCGTACGTGCGTAACGACAAAGCCGCGATCCGCACGGATCTGGAACGCATTTATGGTTTGTTTCCGCGGCTCGCGGAAAGGCGCAACCAGACTGGTGGTACCCTGTCGGGAGGCGAGCAGCAGATGCTCGCGATCG
>DASWEZ010000228.1:0-27131 GCA_036394495.1 Burkholderiales bacterium | reverse complement strand
TCGCAATGCCCTCCGACAGGGATGGCGTGACGCGTACGATGAGGTCCTGCGTTTCCTGCGCGAGGTCGACCTGGCCGCGCATCGCCACGCGCGCGGCGGAACCCTTCATCAGGAAATTCTTCGTATCGGCAACGCCGGCGGTAATACTCACGTCCGCGGATATGTTGTCGAAGCTGAAACCTTTGCTGAATACATCACGGAAATCCAGCGATACCCGCTTGGGCAGTGCCTGCAGGCTCAAGATGCCCAGCAACTTGGCAACGCCCGGCTCGATCTGGCGGAAGCGGCCATCCTTGGCCTCCAGTTTGACCTTGCCCGACAGGGACGGGATGTCGAACCGGGCCGGGTTGCCGCTCCAGGCAAGCGGCCCTTCCAGCATGGCCGTGCCGCCCTTCATGCTGTCCGGCCAGCCCATCCGCGCGAAGAACTTGCCAAGGTCGGAGACTTCGAGCTTGACCGTCACGTCGGTGCGCGAGGTCACCGCGATCGCCCAGCGGCCACTCATGACGAACTTGCTCTCGGGATTGGCGATTTCGAGCCGCCGCAACTGCCAACCGGAGGTTTCCGGTTGCGCCAGCACCGCCAGGCGTCCCAGATCCTTGCCTTCTAAAGTAAAACTGTCGGCAATCAGGTCCACCGAAGGCAGGCGCTGGTCGGTCCCGCCGTGGGGCGTACCGGCCTGTATTTCCGTGGCGACCGGCGGCAACACGAACTTCGACAGGCGCGCCGCCAGCTTCCCGTCGCCCGCGGAAGTCCACGACACCTGGCCGGCCACTTCGCGGCCGGCGAGGGTGGCTTGCCAGCCGGCATCCTCCCGGGTCGCTTCGACCTTGAGGTCGTGAAAGCGCCGGCGATTGATGTCGAGGATGCCAATCTGCAGGTCCACTCCCGCCAGACCGGATTGGGAATCGCCCGCGCCGCCCGACAACAGCGAGTGCCAGGCATCCGCATCCACCAGGTCGAGACTGCCGCGAATCCACAATCCATCCGACTCCGGCAGGGTCGCCGTACCGCCCAGACTGACCATTCCGCGGCCCACCCCGCTCGGCGCGCTGGCGTCGAGCAACAACTGCGCGGAGGCGACCTTGTCGAGGTTGACGGCCAGTACGCCCTGTCGACCAGCACGTTCGCGCAATTCCACGTGCAACGGCAGGCTGGCATTGGCAGCCTTGGCGAACGGTGCCGGCAATGTCGATGTCACCCCCACCAGATTCGAGTCAAAGCGAATGGTCGAGATCTTGTTGCGCACGCCGATTGTGCCTTTCCACGCCGTCTGACCGTCGAGGAAAGCAAGCATCGGATGCTTCCATGCCGTTCGCGCCTGATCCATGTCCAGCGTGCCGGCAACGTTCGCCGTAATGCCGCCATCTGCCTGGTAGGACGCGTCGAAGGACAGTGGTTCGCCGAACATCAGCGCGCGCCCGTCCCTGACATCGAAGCTGTGCTCGGTAAACCCGATGCGTGCGCCGAAATGTTCGAAAACCGGCAGGCGCGGATCGAGCGTCACCTGGTTGTTCTGCACCGTCAGTTCGCCCTTGATCGCGGAATCCTTGATCTGGTGCAGGGGCAGATCGAGTTCCAGGTCGAGCCGGGCATCGCCGACGGCTTTCAATTCATCCGTGAAGGTCTTGATGCGGCTCGCCACCGGCGTGACTTCGGTATAACGCAGGAAGTCCGCTGTCGGCCCCCGCACCGAGCCTTTGACCCGCAGATGTTCTTCGTGTTTGCCAAGTTCGGCGATCGAGGCCTGCACGCCGGACAACTGCAGGCCGAGGATGCTGCCGGACTCGGAGCGCACTTCCATGCGATCGCCCCTGAAAACGGCTTCTCCGTTGACGCCGGTCAATGGCGGCCAGCCAGTCGCGTAGTCGAGGGTCACCCCGCTGACTTTCGTTACCACTTCGAACACGCCGTTGTTGTCGCCGGCAAAAGGAAAGTCCTTTAGCGGGCCCTTCAGACGGAAACGCGTGTCCCTCGATTCCCCGGCCAGCAGCGCGCGCTTGAGCCACGCCTGCGTGACGGGTGCCGTCACCGGCATGTAGCGCCAGATCTGGTGGGCATCGGCGCGCACCAGCATGCCTCGCAAATCCACGCTGCCGCGGCCTTCGGTCGCGCCGCGATAGAAACCGGAAACGCTGCCTGCAAGGTGCTCGTTGGTAAAACTGGCGTTCTTCACGGCGACATCGATCACGCCTTCGCGGAAAGTCCATCCCGCGTTGACCGTGAGGAAATCCATCGGCACCGGTTCGAGAAATACTTTCGGCAACTCGAAGCCGCCGCTGGTCGCGGTGAGCGATGCCGTTCCGCCTCGCTCGTTCGCATCGAACTGGCCGCTGACGCCATGGAAGCCGGGAAGCGCGCCGTCCGGGTGCGCCGACAGGCCGCTAAATTGCGCCCTCGCCACATAGGGCCGCCCGGTGCCCCATTCGCCGTCCCAGGAGAATTGCGCGTCTTCCACGATTCCTGCCGGCGCAGTCCGTGACAGACGACCGCGCAGCGCGGCGTCGAGCGGCAGGAACTCCGCGAGTTCGACCACCGGTGGCAGGTCGAGGCCCGACAGGTGCAATTCGGAATGGCGCGCGCCGCCGGCCGGCCCGGTACGCACGAAGCTGAATTGCGTCGGCGTCAGCTTCAGCCCGCCGGCGGTCGTAACGCCAAACGAAGTGGCGGAAAATTCGGTATGGTCGCCGCGCTGCGTCCAGCTCAGCCTGCCATGCACTTCGGACAAGGCAAGTTCGGGAAGATCGGGCGCCAGGCGCGTGTGCACGTTGACCAGCCCGAGGTCGGCGGTGGCCGCGCCCAGGCGGGTGCCGTTCAGTTCAAGCCACAGGCGCAATGACCCCAGACCGCTCGTCAGCGGCAGCGGTGCCGGTATCCAAACCTGCACAAGCGCGAGATCGGCGTAACCGATTTCGGCATAGAGTTTCCCGTTCAACGCCTGCAGTTCGCGGACATTGCGCCCCAGGAATTCGCCGCGCACGGCCAGCGGGGAGGCAATCGGCGCCGGCGGCACCGCGGTCAAGCCGAAACGATGGATCGGGCCATCGTGGTCGAGCCGGAGATTGACCTTGTCGAGTTGCAGTTTGGGGGCGCCGCGCATCTCGTCGACCCAGGTGATGGCGGCGTCGCGCACGAGCACCTGGCGCTGTTCCAGCAGCCAGTCGCCGAACCCGCCCCTGGCGCCGTCTTGCGCTTGCAAGGCTATGCCGGCGACCCAGAGCACGCCGGAAGCGTCACGCCTGACTTCGAGCGTCGGCCCGTAGACCGCCAGCGAGTCGAAACGCCACTCGGCGGAGAGCAGCGACAGCCAGGACAACACGGTTTCGACCCGGTCCAGCGCCAACGCCGGCTGGCCGTCGGCGCCAAAAACCTTGACGTCCATGAGGCTCAACTCAGGCCGGTAGCCCTGCCAGCTCCCGGCAATGGAACCGATCGTCACGCGCTGCCCCACCGCGCGCGCAATCGTCTGCGCGATCGGCTCGCGGTAGTTGTCGATATGGGGCAACACCAGGTAGCGCAGGCCGATCACGAGCGCGAAGAAGACCACCCCGGCGGTCAGGACCGCGTAGGTCGCAATGCGATAGGTCCAGAGCGAACAATGCTTGAGGAAAGCGAAGCAGTAATTGAAGAACACGTTGGTCGGCGTCGCGCTATCGGGGCGGTGGAAAGAAACGCTGTTCGGTTAAGATACGCGGAAGCACAAAAATTCTCCGGATATCCACCGTATTTATTATTTGCGGCAAACCGCACGGCGGCCTGGGTGACGCGCCAGCCGCGGAATGTGTCGACGCCGCTTGTTTCCGGGGCGGCGGCGCCGATCGAAGCTCAGCCATTCTAAACCAACGACGCATGCCCTCCGCCGCTTCCGTGACGAAAGATGTTGCATCGGCCATCGCCCGCGCCGCGCGCCTGTCGCGCTATGTGCGCGACCTGCTGTCCGCCGAACCGGCGCTGGCGGCCGGCGTGCCGCTGGATGCGCCGCTCGATCGGGCCTGGATGCGCGCGCAGATCGAGGGCACGAGCGACGATCATGCGCTGAAGACCGCGCTGCGCCGCCTGCGCAAGGCGGTCATGCTGGGATTGATCGCGCGCGACCTCGACGGCCGCGCCGATCTGGCCGAGGTCATCGCCACCGTCACCGTATTGGCCGAAGAAACCGTGGGTGCGGCTGCCGCAAACCATGCGCGCTGGCTGGCGCAGGAGTTCGGCGATCCGGTTGGCGCCATTTCGGGGGCCAGGCAGAAACTGCACATCATCGCCATGGGCAAGCTCGGCGGCGGCGAACTCAACGTGTCCTCGGACATCGACGTCGTGTTCGCTTACCCCGAAGAGGGCGAAACCGACGGGCCGAGGCGCATTTCCAGCCATGAATTCTTCATCCGGCTCGCGCGCAAGGTCATAGCCGCGATCGCCGAAGTCACGGCGGACGGATTCGTGTTCCGGGTCGACACGCGGCTGCGGCCCTATGGCGATAGCGGTCCGCTTGCCGTGAGCTTCGACATGCTGGAAGAATATTTCACCACCCAGGGACGCGAATGGGAGCGCTACGCCTGGGTGAAAGCGCGGCTGGTCGCCGGCGAGGCCGGCGCGGCACTCGACGCTGTCGTGACCCCTTTCGTGTACCGGCGCCATCTCGACTACAGCGCCATTGCCAGCCTGCGCAGCCTGCACGCGCAGATCCGCCAGGAGGTGCAAAAGCGCGAAATCGCCGATAACATCAAGCTCGGCCCGGGCGGCATCCGCGAAATAGAATTCCTGGTGCAGGTGTTCCAGATCATCCGCGGCGGGCGCGAACCGGTGTTCCGGCTGCGTTCCACGCTGAAGGCGCTGGCGCTGCTGGGGGAAAAGCAAATTCTGCCGGCGGCGGCCGTCGACGAATTGCACGCCGCCTACACCTACCTGCGCAACCTCGAACACCGTTTGCAATACATGGACGACCAGCAGACGCAGATGCTGCCGCGCGCGGACGAAGATCGCGCGCTGGTCGCCGAGATGATGGGTTGCGCGGACTACGCCCACCTGCGCCGGGAGCTGAATGCACACCGCGCCGTCGTGTCGCGGCATTTCGAGGCGATATTCGCCGGCGTCCGGGAAAACGGCGGCGCCCAGGATCAGTCCGACCTCTGGCTGCAGGCGTTGTCCCGCGAAGACGCGCTCGCGCGCCTCTCCGGCATGGGCTTCGGCGATGCAGGCCGTATCTATGCGCGGCTCATGGAAATCCGCGGCGGCGCGCGTTATCGCCGCATGTCGGCCTCGAGCCAGGCGCTGCTCGACCGGCTGATTCCGCAATTGCTGGACACGGCGCGCGTGCTGCCGAATCCGGATGCGACTTTCGAGCGCATGCTCAACGTCGTGGACAGCATTGGCCGGCGCGAAGCCTACCTGGCGCTCCTGCTGGAATATCCGAATGCAAACGCCGGGCTCGCGCGCCTGGCCTCGGCAAGTCCATGGGCGGCCGACTATCTGGCGCAACATCCGGGGCTGCTCGATGAACTGATCAATCCCCAGGGCGGCAGCGACGTACCGGACTGGCCGCGGTTGCGCGAGGCGCTGCACGCAAGCATCGACGAGCACGACGGCAACACGGAGCGTCAGATGGACCTGCTGCGCCACTTCAAGCAGACGCAGACGCTGCGCCTGCTTGCGCTCGACCTCGCCGGTACGCTGTCGCTCGAGACGCTGTCCGACCACCTGAGCGAGCTCGCCTGCACGGTGCTGGAGGAAGTGCTGCGGCTCGCATGGAATGCGTTGCGCGCGCGCCACCGCGAACAGCCGCGGTTTGCGATCATCGGCTACGGCAAACTCGGCGGAAAGGAACTCGGCTATGCCTCCGATCTCGACATCATCTTTCTCTACGACGACGAAGACCAGGCTGCGCCGGAAACCTATGCTCGCCTGGCACAACGCATCAACACCTCGCTCAACAGCGCGACATCGGCCGGCGTGCTTTACGAAACCGATCTCAGATTGCGTCCCAACGGCGCTGCGGGACTGCTGGTGAGCCAGCTCGGCGCCTTCCGCGAGTACCAGTCGGAAAAGGCCTGGGTGTGGGAGCATCAGGCGCTCACGCGCGCCCGCTTTGTCGCCGGCGATGCTGAAATCGGCGCGCAATTCGAGCGCGTCCGCACCGGGGTGCTGTGCCGCCCGCGCGATTTGGCGGAACTGGGAAACGAAATCCTGTCCATGCGCGACAAGATGCGTGACGCGCATCCGAACGCCAGCGGACTGTTCGACCTCAAGCACGATCGCGGCGGCATCGTCGACGTCGAGTTTGTGGTGCAGTTCCTGGTATTGGGCCATGCCAGCCGGTACGCGGCACTGACCGGCAACATCGGCAACCTGGCATTGCTTAAACTCGCCGCCCGCCTGGGGCTGCTGGCGCACGACATTGCGCAGGGCGCTCACGCTGCCTACCGGGAATTCCGCAAGCTGCAGCACGCGATGCGGCTGCAAGGCGAGCGTTACGCGCGGGTCGAACCCGCGTTGGTGGCCGAACACACGCAGGCGGTGCTGCGACTCTGGGAACAGGTATTCGGCAACATCCGGCGGGCGCCGGTTCAGCCGGAGTAGAGCTTGCCCGACAGGCGGTAAGTGGTCGTGTTGCCCTTGCCCTTGATTTCGATGTCCTTCGGCGCATCGCAGGAATAGCGATGCCCGAGGCGGCGGAAAGTCGTCTTGTCCACCAGGATTGCGCCGGGTTCCGCTTCCGAAGTCAGCCGGCTCGCGAGGTTGACCGTATCGCCCCACAGGTCGTAGATGAAACGGGTCGCACCGATCACGCCGGCGATCGCCGGACCGGTCGCGATGCCGATGTGAAGCTGCACGCCCAGGCGGCGCATCTGCGGATCGGATCTCGTCAACTCGATCATCTCCAGCGCCATGTCGGCAACGTGATCCGCGTAGTTGAGCCGGTTTGCCGCCAGGCCGCCGACCACCATGTAGGCGTCGCCGATGGTCTTGATCTTGTCCAGCCCGTGCTGATCGGAGAGCCGGTCGAAGCGCGTGAACACTTCGTCGAGGAAGGACACCACCTGGTTTGGCGTGAGTTCCTCGGCCAGCCGGGTGAAGTTCACCACATCCGCAAACATCACCGAGACGTCGGCGAATCCATCGGCGATGGTGCCCGGCTGATGCTTCAGGCGCTCGGCCACGTGTGCCGGCAGGATGCTGAGCAGCAGTTTCTCGGATTTTTCGCGCTCGACGCGCACCAGGTCGTGCTGCACCGCAAGTTGTCCCTCGAAGCGGTCGCGCTCCTGCACGAAATACCTGAGCAGCAGGTAGACCATCGTGGAGATGATTGTGAAATTCATCACAAAGAACACCGCCACCGTTTTCATCGGAATGCCGGATTCCTGCCCCTGGGCGAGATAGAAATCGAATACGCCGGACAGGATGGTGAGCAAGACGTAGGCGATGAACCACGGGATCGACTCGCGCGGCCCATAGCAGATCATGGCGCCCACCGGGGCAAGCAGTGCCAGCAGCGCAATTCCGGAAGAACTCACGAAACTGCCGATCGACCACTGGATGATGAACGGGAAGAACAGGAACAGCGAAAGCTGGGCCACCCGGAAGAAATCGAAATTTCGAGTTTTCAGGTACACGACCAGGACCACGGCGGAAACGACCTGGAAGCCGAGCGGCACGGAGGTCGGCAGCTTCAGCCCCATCCACCAGTAGATCAACAGCCAGAGGATGGCCGCCATGTTCATCAGGCCGCTGGCAAACATCAGCAGCGTTTTGCGCAGCCTGACCTCTTCGCTGTCGGTCGCGTCGATTGCTGCAGCACCGAGGCGGGCGATCAGGCCACGTCCCGGAATGACGGCGCGATTGGAAGATTCAGCCATGAATGCTGGATGTCAAGGACTTCGGAGGTTGAAAGCGTTGTTCTTTTTCGGCGCAACCGTTCGGCACGCAAGGCGCCAAGAGTAATGCATGCGGTCGCGTTCCGGCAAGGCGTGCATGTTCCAGGCGTAAGGTGCGCTCATCAAAATCCCCTGCCTGCGCTAGAATTACGACTTTTTCCAGGGAGCGAAGCAACATGTCGATGGCCGACCGCGACGGTGAAATCTGGTACGACGGCAAATTAGTCCCGTGGCGCGAGGCCAATACCCATGTGCTCACGCACTCGCTGCACTACGGGCTCGCGGTATTCGAAGGCTTGCGCGCGTACAAGACCGCCAGCGGCACCGCGATCTTCCGGTTGAAGGAACATACCGAGCGCATGTTCAATTCGGCGCACATCTACATGATGAAGATTCCCTATGACAGGGAAACGCTGATGGAAGCGCAAAAGGAAGTGGTGCGCGCCAACAAGCTCGATTCCTGTTACGTGCGTCCGATCGCTTTCTACGGTTCCGAAAAAATGGGCGTTTCCCCCAAAGGCGCCAAGGTGCACGTGGCCATCGCCGCGTGGCCGTGGGGCGCCTATCTCGGCACCGAAGGCCTGGAAAAAGGGATCCGCGTGAAGACGTCCTCGTATGCCCGCCACCATGTCAACGTGTCCATGTGCCGCGCCAAGTATTCCGGCACTTACGCCAACTCCATCCTTGCCAACATGGAGGCCACCGAGCACGGCTATGACGAGGGCCTGTTGCTGGATGTGGACGGCTTCGTCGCCGAAGGCGCGGGCGAGAACCTGTTCATGGTCAAGAACAACCGGATCGTCGAACCGGAACTCAATTCCGCGCTGATCGGCATCACCCGCGATTCGGTGATCCAGCTCGCCGGCGACCTGGGCTACACGGTCGATGCCAAGCGCATCACCCGGGACGATCTGTATATCGCCGACGAAGTGTTTTTCACCGGTACGGCTGCCGAAGTCACGCCGGTCCGGGAACTGGATGGCCGCACGATCGGCGCCGGCAAGCGCGGCCCGCTCACCGAAAAACTGCAGTCGATGTTTTTCGACGTCGTCAACGGCCGCTCCGAGAAATACCGTCATTGGCTGCACTACGTCTGAACGCCACTACGTCTAAACGCCATGGAACCCGCCGCCAGGAACAGCAACAAGCAGAAACAGGTGGAAATCACGACGGCCGACCTGCCGCTCCACTGCCCGCTGCCGTCGCAGGCGTTATGGAACTCGCATCCGCGCGTGTTCCTTCCCATCGGCGACAACGGCGAGGCTCTGTGTCCTTACTGCGGCACCCGCTATATCCTCAAGGGCGGCGCAACCAAGTCTGCGCACTGAACCGAATTTCTCACCACGCGCCGCAAGCGGCACAAGTGTTCCCTTGAGACACGAAGAACACGAAGGAAAGCGAAGAAAATCCCAAGAAGTTACTTGATAGAAACGGCGTATGGCGCGACGTTGAAAAAATTCTCTTCTCGCAGGAAAGGTCTGAGCTCAAAGACGTCCCCCTTGTCTTCGCGTCTCTTCCTCCAATTGACCGTAACGTCGGCGAATGAGTCCCCTGGCTCGCTTTTCTTCGTGGCCTTCGTGTCTCAAGGGAACACTTGTGCTTGCGGCGCGTGGTGAGATTCTGGTTTTGCTGCCATGACTAGAATACTGGTCGTTGCGCCGTCGTGGGTCGGTGATGCCCTGCTGTCGCAGCCCCTGCTCACGCTTCTCAAGCAACGTGATCCCGGGTCGACTATCGACGTGCTGGGTCCGGGCTGGGCGCTGCCGATCTTCCGGCGCATGCCCGAAGTCAGCGAGACCATCGAAAGCCCGTTCGCTCACGGCGAACTCGCGTTGGGCAAACGCCTGCGGATCGGCCGGGACGTGCGGGCGCGGCATTACGATCGCGCCTACGTGCTGCCGAATTCTTTCAAGTCGGCGCTGATGCCGTTATTCGCGCGCATTCCGGAACGCATCGGCTTCGTCGGTGAAGCCCGGCACTTGCTGCTGACCGATGCGCGCAAGCTGGATGAGCGTGCGCTGCCGCTGATGGTGCAGCGGTTTGCCCATCTGGCCGGACCACGCGGTAACGCCGTGGAAGCTGCGCTGCCGAATCCGCACCTTCAGGTCGCACCCGCCGAGCGCGAAAGTCTGATGGCGCAACTCGGACTGGCGCGTCCGACGCGCCTGGTCTGTTTCTGTCCCGGTGCCGAATACGGGCCGGCAAAACGCTGGCCGCCGCAGTACTTCGGCAAACTCGCCGCGGCCCTTGCCGCGGAGGGCAGCACGGTCTGGGTCGTCGGTTCGTCGAAAGAACGCGACATCGGTGAAGCGATTCGCGAAAGCAGCGCGGGCGTCGCGGTGAATCTTTGCGGGCGCACGACGCTCGACCAGGCGGTGGTGCTGTTGTCCAGCGCGGACATGGTCGTCACCAACGATTCCGGCCTCATGCACGTGGCCGCGGCGCTCGACCGCCCGATGGTGGCGCTGTACGGTTCGAGTTCGCCCGCGTTCACGCCGCCGCTGTCCGCCCGTGCGCGCATCCTCAAGCTCGATGTTCCCTGCAGCCCCTGCTTCGAGCGTGTATGTCCGCTGGGGCATTTCGACTGTATGATGAAACTCATGCCGGGCCGCGTGCTTACCGAAATTCACGGCCTCGCTGAAACCTACAGTCATCCCGCGACGTGATCGCCAAAAATTTTGCCACTCCCCAAGACGCGGAGCAGGCTTTTTATCGCGCCTTCGAACTCGCCGACCTCGTCGAAATGATGGCGGTGTGGGCCGAGGAGGAAGACATCGTCTGCGTCCATCCGGGCGGCGGACGCCACTGCGGCGTGGTCGAAGTACGCGAATCCTGGCGGCAAATTTTTTCCGAGGGGCCGCGGCTGCGCTTCCGCCTCGCGGGCAATCGCGTAACCTCCGGACGCATGTGGTCGGTGCACAGCGTGTACGAACATGTGACCGTGGCGGGCGACCCGCGGCCGACCAATCCGGTGCTCTCCACTAATATCTATCTGCTTACCGATCGCGGATGGCGCATGCTGGTTCATCACGCTTCGCCGCTTGCGCCCGAAGCCGCGCCGCAGGAATCGCCGCCGTCCGTCCTGCACTGATGCCGCCCTACCGCGCGCCCTGGTGGCTGCCGGGCGGTCACCTGCAGACCATCTATCCGAAATTTTTGCTGCGGCAGGCCCCTCCTGCCTATCGCCGCGAGCGCTGGGAAACGCCCGATAGCGACTTTATTGATCTGGACTGGGTTGACGACGATAGGCCCCACGCGCCGCTGGTGGCGTTGTTCCATGGCCTCGAAGGCGAGTCCGCGAGCCACTATGCGACCGCCCTCATGCGTGCGCTTGCACGCCGCCGCTGGCGTGGCGTCGTGGTGCACTTCCGCGGCTGCAGCGGCGAACCGAACCGGCTGCCACGCGCATATCACTCCGGAGACGCCGACGAAATCGCCTGGATACTGCGTCGACTGCGCGCACTCGACGCCATGGCTCCGCTGTTTGCAGCAGGCGTTTCCCTCGGCGGCAACGCCCTGCTGAAATGGCTCGGACGCGAACGGGCGTCCGCGCGCGCCGTGGTCGATGCCGCGGCGGCCGTTTCCGCACCGGTCGACCTGATGACGGCCGGCGACCTGCTCGGCTCCGGCGTGAACCGGCTGTACGGCAACCATTTCCTGCAGACGCTGAAGAAAAAAAGCCTCGAGAAGCTGGCGCACTTCCCGTCGCTGTATGACGCGGATCTCGTGAGAAACGCGCGTACGCTGCGTGAATTCGACAATGTCGTCACCGCGCCTTTGCACGGCTTCCGCGACACGGACGATTACTGGACGCGCGCGAGCAGCAAACCCGATCTAAACCTCATAGAAGTGCCGACGCTGATCGTGCATGCGCGCAACGATCCTTTCCTGCCCGGCCAGCATCTTCCCGGAGTAAACGAAGTTTCGGCGAGCGTGACCCTGGACTATCCCGAAGGCGGCGGCCATACCGGGTTCGCATCGGGACCTTTCCCCGGCAACCTCGACTGGTTGCCGCAGCGGCTGCTGGAATTCTTCACCGAAAAAAACCCCGAACCTCGCTGAGATGCCCAAGGCAACACCCACCACAGAGGCACAGATACCCGACGTGCTACGCACGTAGGGTATCTGTGCCTCTGTGGTGAACAAGCTTCTTCAGGCCGCGGGGAACTCGACGCATTCCGGGCAGTCTGCGTATGTGATAATCGTCCGCAAACAAACACTGACGTCTGTCATGACCTCCATCCCGATCGAAATTTTCAAGGCTTACGATATCCGCGGCGTCGTCGGCAAGACGCTGACCCCCGAAGTCACCGAGGCGATCGGCCGGGCGATAGGCTCGCAGGTGCACGCACTTGGCCAGGACAAGGTCTGCATCGGCCGCGACGGCCGGCTGTCCGGCCCATCCCTGTCCCAGGCGCTCGCGCGCGGCCTGCAATCGGCAGGCGCAGAGGTCATCGACGTCGGTCAGGTCACCACGCCGATGCTGTATTTCGCGACCCATCATCTACAGACCGGTTCGGGCGTGATGGTGACCGGCAGCCACAATCCGCCGGACTACAACGGGTTGAAAATGGTGATCGCGGGCGAAACGTTGTCCGGCGAAGCCATCCAGGACCTGCGCAAGCGCATAGAGTCGGGCAAGCTCGAAACCGGCAGCGGCGCCTACCGCAAGGCTGAAGTGGCCGAGGCTTACCTGAAGCGCATCGTCGGCGACGTCAAACTGAAAAGGAAAATGCGCATCGCCGTGGATTGCGGCAACGGCGTGCCGGGCGCGTTCGCGCCGGATCTGTTCCGCCGCCTGGGCTGCGAGGTCGAGGAATTGTTCTGCGAAGTCGACGGCACATTTCCGAATCACCACCCCGACCCTTCGCAGCCGGAGAACCTGAAAGACCTGATCGCCGCGCTGGCAAAAGGCGATGCGGAAATCGGCCTGGCCTTCGATGGCGACGGTGACCGCCTCGGCGTGGTCACCAGGCAAGGCCAGATCATCTTCCCCGACCGGCAACTGATGCTGTTCGCGGCGGACGTACTCACACGCAATCCCGGCGCGCAAATCCTATTCGACGTCAAATGCACGCGCAACCTGGCGCCCTGGATTCGCGAACACGGTGGCAAGCCCACGATGTGGAAGACCGGACATTCCCTGATCAAGGCCAAGATGAAGGAAACCGGCGCGTTGCTGGCCGGGGAAATGAGCGGCCACGTATTCTTCAAGGAACGCTGGTATGGTTTCGACGACGGCGCCTATGCGGGTGCGCGCCTGCTGGAGATCCTGAGCGGCGTTGCCGACATCGGGGCAGCATTCGACGCCCTGCCCGATTCGATCAATACGCCGGAACTGCAGATCAAGCTGGCCGAAGGCGAGAACTACACGCTGATCGAGAAGCTGCAGAAAGGCGCCGGTTTTCCCACGGCGCGCGAGATCATAAAAATCGACGGATTGCGGGTCGAGTATGCGGACGGCTTCGGCCTGGCACGCTCTTCGAATACAACGCCGGTGGTGGTGCTGCGCTTCGAAGCCGACAACGCCGCTGCGTTGAAACGCATCCAGGAAGATTTCCGCCGCGTGCTGCAGCAGGCGGCCCCCGCTGCAAAACTGCCGTTCTAGGGAAGCTCTGAACAAGTCTAACGTGCTCGACCGGGGTGATTTGGGCCTGGGGCAAGAGGGCGAGGACGCCGTGTAGCCGGTCTACACAAGGAGGAGTCCACGCAGCCATCGGCCCAAATCACCCCGGTCCCTCTCATAGAGACGAGCGATTATCGGGTTGTGTCAGGTACGGTGTCTGCATTGTTGCGCTCCTGGCCAAGGTACCTGCCTCGGCTTCGTCGCGGCGCCTCCCATCCATCCGCACCTGACGCAACGCGCGTCGCAAGACTTGATCAGAGCTTCCCTAGCGGTCTCGCGCCTCGAGCGTCTTCTTCAGGTTGTCCAGTCCGCTTTTGTAGGCGCCGTTGAGGAAATCGAGCGCCGCCTTGTCGTCCTGGCCTTCGGGCGGCTGGTCGGTCCAGTACGCGAGCCGCTTGAAGCGTCCGCGCCACTCGACGATCGAACGGCCGTTACCGGCATCTTTGACCATCACTTCGGAATAATAATCGGCCGCCCTCACCACGCCATCGACGTAGGTGTAGGCCATGCGCCGGTTATAGGGATCGTAGTCGAGCAGTTTCTCGGTGACCTGGGTACCGTCGCCGCGGCGCCGCAACAGGCGGATTGCGCCGGTTTCATTGCGATCGTGCAATATCAGCCGGCTCGATTCCGTGCCCGGCGCCCAGCGCTGGATGCCGCCGAAATCGCCGACCATTGCCCAGACTTCGTCGGGCGGCGCATCGATCGTGACGGTATGGAAGATGTTCAGGTCCTGCGCATCCCCGAACGCGGACAATGCGCTGGCAGTGAGCAACATTCCCGCTATCCACTTTGCCAGTCTGTTCATGATCTCCTCCCGGCCGTCTATGCGTCGCTCTATTCGACGCAATTAAACCCTAAACATACATCCAACGCAGAAATCCGATGTGCTACGCACGTAGGGTATCTGCGTCGGATTAGCCCGCGATTCTTTGCTTGACCCAGTCGGCGACGCTATCCAGCGCTCCGGACAATTTGGATGGGTCTGTCCCGCCGGCCTGCGCCATGTCTGCCCTCCCACCACCTTTGCCGCCTACTTGTTGCGCGACGAAATTGACGAGTTCGCCCGCCTTCACTTTCGCGGTCAGGTCGGCGGTGACGCCGGCGATCAGCGTGACCTTGTCCCCCTCCACCGCGCCAAGCACGATGGCGGCCGATTTGAGCTTGTCCTTGAGCTTGTCCATCGTTTCACGCAGCGTTTTCGCGTCGGCGCCGTCCAGCTTCGCCGCCAGCACCTTCGCTCCATTCAACTCGATCGCCCGCCCGGCAAGATCGTCGCCCTGCGAACTCGCGAGCCTGGACTTGAAGCGCGCGACCTCCTTCTCCAGCGCCTTCTTTTCCTCCAGGAGATTGTTGACCGCTGCCTCCACCATTCCGGCTCCCGGTTGCACGCGCAGATGCCGGGCTACCTGTTGCAACTCCTGCAGCTGGTTGTTCATGATCGCGAGCGCGTTGGCACCCGTCGTGGCCTCCACGCGGCGAATGCCCGCAGCGACTCCGCCTTCCGAATAAATCTTGAACACGCCGATGTCGCCGGTGCGCGATACGTGCGTGCCGCCGCAGAGTTCGCGCGAGTTACCGATGTCGAGCACGCGCACTTCATCGCCATACTTCTCGCCGAACAGGCTCATGGCGCCCGATTTCTTCGCCTCCTCGATCGGCATGACCTGGGCCCTGGTGGCGACGTTTTGCATGATCTGCTCATTGACCAGGAGCTCGACCCGGCGGATTTCGTCGTCCGTCATGGGCCTGTCCTGGGCGAAGTCGAAGCGTGTCTTGTCAGCGTCGACGAGGGAGCCCTTCTGCTGCACATGCGGACCGAGCACTTCGCGCAAGGCCTTGTGCATGATGTGGGTGACCGAGTGGTTGCGCATGGTGCGTGCGCGCAGGATCGTATCCACGCGCGCCTCCACTTGATCTCCCACTTTCAGCGTGCCCGTTTTGAGCGTGCCGTGGTGGCCGAAGACCTCGGCCTGGATCTTTTGCGTGTCGGCAACCTCGAAGGTGCCGGCGGCGGCCACCAGCTCGCCCCTGTCGCCCACCTGACCGCCGGATTCGGCGTAGAAGGGCGTGGCATCGAGCACCACGATGGCTTTTTGCCCTGAGGCGATCTCCCGCACTGTCGTTCCGTCGACGTAGATCGCCGTCACCCGGCCTTCGCCGGTCAACTGTTCATAGCCGGTAAAGCGCGTCTTGTCGCCGGTGTACTCGACGCCCAGACTGGCCTTGAACTTGCCCGCCGCACGCGCCTGTTCGCGCTGTCGCGACATTGCGGACTCGAATCCGGCCATATCCAGCGTGATGTTGCGCTCGCGCGCGATGTCCGCCGTCAGGTCGACCGGAAAACCGAACGTGTCGTAGAGCTGGAACACGGTTTCGCCGTCGAGCATCCTGTCTTCGCGGTGCAACGCGTTCTCCAGCATTTTCATGCCGTTTTCCAGCGTTTCGGCGAAGCGCTCTTCCTCCTGCCTGAGCACGTCGGTGACACGCTGCTGCGCGGCACGCAACTCGGGGTAGGCGTCTCCCATCACGCGCGCGAGATCCGCAACGAGCTTGTGGAAGAAGGGTTTGTTCTGTCCCAGCTTGTAGCCATGGCGGATGGCGCGGCGGATGATCCGGCGCAACACATAACCGCGGCCTTCGTTGCCCGGGATCACGCCGTCGGTGATCAGGAAAGAACAGGCGCGAATATGATCCGCGATGACGCGCAACGAGCTGGAGGCAAGATCCTTCGTACCGGTGACTTTTGCGGCCGCCTTGATCAGCTCCTGGAACAGGTCGATTTCGTAGTTGCTGTGCACGCCCTGCAGCACGGCGGCGATGCGCTCCAGCCCCATGCCGGTGTCGACCGAAGGTTTCGGCAGCGGATGCATGGTGCCGGCGTCATCACGGTTGAACTGCATGAACACCAGGTTCCAGATTTCGATGTAACGGTCGCCGTCGGCGTCCGCCGTTCCCGGCGGACCGCCGGGAATGCCGGGTCCATGATCGTAAAAAATCTCGGTGCAGGGTCCGCAAGGACCGGTGTCGCCCATCTGCCAGAAGTTGTCGCTCTGGAATTTACTCCCGCCCGGCTTGTCGCCGATGCGCGCGATGCGCTCCTTCGGCACCTTGATCTCATTGGCCCAGATGTCGTACGCCTCGTCGTCGGTTTCGTATACGGTGACCCAGAGGCGCTTCGGATCGAGACCGTATTCCTTCGTCAGCAGTTCCCAGGCGAAACGGATGGCGTCGCGCTTGAAATAATCGCCGAAGCTGAAATTGCCCAGCATCTCGAAGAAGGTGTGGTGGCGCGCGGTATACCCGACATTCTCCAGGTCGTTGTGCTTGCCCCCCGCCCGCACGCAGCGCTGCGATGTCGTGGCACGCACATAGGGCCGCTTGTCCTGGCCGAGGAAGACGTCCTTGAACTGCACCATGCCGGCGTTGGTGAACAGGAGCGTCGGATCGTTGCCCGGGACCAGCGGACTCGATGCCACGATGGTGTGGCCCTGCCTCTTGAAATATTCGAGGAAACGCGTGCGGATTTCGCTGCTTTTCATTGCCTTCGATGACCTTGATCGGGATGACCTGGATTCGAAAAAACAGCCGGACCACTGGGTCCGGCGCATCTCCAACGGATTATTGCATTACCGGTGGCGGCCGGGCTACTGCTCCTCGCTCCGGAAGACTTTGTGCACGGCCTCGGCTGAAAATCCCCGGCTGGCGAGGAATCGTGCCTGTTTGGCGCGTTCTTCCAGCGTCGCGGGCAGGCTGCCGAATTTCTTTTTCCATACGGCGCGCGCCGCTTCGACCTCGCCGTCCTTCAATTGAGATTGTGCTGCCGCGAGCGCGGCGTCGGACACCCCTTTTTCACGCAGCTCGTGAAGGATGCGGGCCGCCCCGAACCGGCGCCTGCGCATCGTGGTCAGCTGCTCGACAAAGCGCGCTTCGGACAGCCAGCCGCGCTTCTCCAGATCGTCGAGCAGGGGTTCGATCTCGCCCGGATCCTCGGCATGCGGCTGCAGTTTGGCCTGCAACTCCAGCCGGGAATGTTCGCGCCGCGCCAGGGCTTTCAGCGCGCGGGCGCGCAGGCTGGTGGGTGGCGCCGGCACCTTGAGGGCGTTACTCTTCTTCTGCAACGACCGGCGCCAGGGGCTTCTCAGCCACGTGGGCGCGGATCTTGTTCTCGATTTCCTTGGCCATTTCCGGGTGTTCCTTGAGGAATTCCCGGGTGTTGTCCTTGCCTTGGCCGATGCGGTCCTTGCCGTAGCTGTACCAGGCGCCGGATTTCTCGATCATCTTGTACAGCACGCCCAGTTCGATGAGCTCGCCTTCGAGCGAAATGCCTTCGCCGTAGAGAATGTCGAATTCAGCCTGCCGAAACGGCGGCGCCACCTTGTTCTTGACCACCTTGGCGCGGGTCTCGTTGCCGACCACTTCCTCGCCTTTCTTGATGGAGCCGATGCGGCGGATATCGATGCGCACGGAGGCATAGAATTTCAGCGCATTGCCGCCGGTCGTGGTTTCGGGGTTGCCGAACATGACACCGATCTTCATGCGGATCTGGTTGATGAAAATCACCAGCGTGTTGGAGCGCTTTATGTTGGCGGTGAGCTTGCGCAAGGCCTGGGACATCAGCCGCGCCTGCAGCCCCATTTGCGGCTCGCCCATCTCGCCTTCGATTTCCGCCTTCGGGGTCAGCGCCGCGACCGAGTCGATGACGACGACGTCCACCGATCCGGAACGCACCAGCATGTCGGCAATCTCCAGGGCCTGCTCGCCGTTGTCAGGCTGCGAAATCAGCAGTTCCGATACATTGCAGCCGAGCTTCTGCGCATATTGCGGGTCGAGCGCGTGCTCGGCGTCGATGAAGGCGGCGGTTCCGCCTATTTTCTGCATCTGGGCGATGACCGACAGGGTCAGCGTGGTCTTGCCCGAGGACTCCGGACCGTAGATCTCGACGATGCGCCCGCGTGGCAGGCCGCCGATGCCCAGCGCCAGGTCCAGGCCCAGCGAACCGGTGGAAACCACCTCCACATCCTTGGCTATGTCCTTCTCGCCAAGGCGCATGATCGAGCCCTTGCCAAACTGTTTTTCGATCTGGGAAAGGGCGGCGGCGAGCGCCTTGCTCCGATTTTCGTCCATGCACTGTTCCTCTATGGTCAACGATGAATTATTGCATTAAAAATTAAAACGAATAGCAGTCATGTCCCGGCCCTTGCTCTCGCCAGCCGAACCCGCGCCATCCGGGAATTCGTCAATGCACTTAGGATACTGTATTTTTATACAGTACCACAAATTTGGCCAATAAGACAGTTGCAAGCCTATGATATTCATGGGATTTACATAATAGAAAGAATTGCGGGCGCAGGCCTCGCAGCGCCGTCGAGGATTCCCGGTGACGAACTTGCCGCTGAAGGCGTCGCTATCGGACAGCATTCGCAATAGCCCGGCGACGAAAATGTCAGGACCTCCGGCCGAGCAGCGCGAGCATTCCCTCGAGCGCCGCAATGACGGTCTGGCGGCGCACGGCATCCCGGTCGCCCGGAAAATGGATCGACTGCGCGTTGATGGCGCCGCCCTTTTCTCCCCAGGCCAGCATGACCGTGCCGACCGGCTTCTGGCGCGAGCCGCCGTCCGGTCCGGCGATGCCGCTGACCGCCACCGCGATCTGCGCCCGGCTCCTGGCCAGCGCACCCGCCACCATTTCCCGCACGGTCTGTTCGGACACGGCCCCGAATTCCTTCAACGTTTCAGCGCCGACCCCGAGCATGTCCTGCTTGGCCTCATTCGTATACGTGACGAAGCCGCGATCGAACCACTTCGAGCTGCCCGGCACCATGGTAATGGCCTGGCCGATCCAGCCGCCGGTACAGGATTCCGCGGCAGCCATCATCAGCTTGCGGGCCTTGAGGGCATCGCCGACTCTTCCCGACAACTCATAGAGTTCCGCGTCCATCCCGTTCATCTCATGAAAGGCTATTCACCACGGATACCCTAGCGAAGCTCGGAGTACCCTTTTAGGACACAGAGGAAAGGCAAGGGCAAGGAAAACGCTCGGGTTGGAATGTTTCGGTGGCTGATGATCCGTCACTGCGAAAGTTGGCGACACACATCTGCGGATATCTACCGTGCTCTTAACCCCGATTTGTTCTGCCTGTCCTCCGTGTCCTCCGTGGTTCATGTACTGCATTTAAGTTCATCCGAACGAGAATTTCCAGCCGGCCAGGCACAGCAACGTATAAAACGCGGCCAGCAGATCATCGAACATCACACCCAGGCCATTATGAACGGTGCGATCGAAATGCCGGATAGGCATCGGTTTGACAATGTCGAACAAGCGGAACAACGCGAATGCGAACGCCTGCCAAACCGGCGAGTCGGGGGTGAAATACAGAACAATCAGAAAGGCGACGGTCTCATCCCAGACCATGCCGCCGTGATCGTGTACGCCGAGCCGCCTGCCGGTGACCTGGCAGGCCCAGACGCCGGCCAGAAATAAGACTGGCAGCAGCGCTGCGAACGCCTGGTCGCCCATCCGCGGGAGCAGCCAGGCATACATCGGCAGCGCCAGCAGCGTGCCGAAGGTGCCCGGCGCAACCGGGATCAGCCCGATGCCGAACCCGAACGCGATGAAATGCGCCGGATGCGAGAAAACGAAACGCGCCGATGGCCGGCCGGCAATGTCAGCGGAAATGGTCAAACCCCTTGTCTTTCACAGGCAGCGGCCGGCCGGTCGCATCGAATACGGACACCGCACTTCCCTCGATTATCCCGCCGATGCGCGTCAAGGCAATGTCCAGCGTCGTCGCAAGCGCTTCGATCTCGGCCGCGCGCTCTGCGGCAGCGGTGAAGCATAGTTCATAGTCGTCGCCTCCGGCGAGGATGGCGCGATTGACCCGCTCCTGATCGCGCAATGGCCGCAGATCGGCCGAACACGGCACCGCCGAATATTCGATTTCGGCGCCTACGCCCGAACGTTCGCAGATATGCGCGAGGTCGCCGAGCAATCCGTCCGATACGTCGATTGCGCTGCGGGCCAGCGCACCCAACTCCAGCCCAAGGGCGATGCGCGGGGTCGGCCAGTCCAGCCGGAACCGGCAACGCTCGAGCGCCGCCTGCTCCAGATTCAATTCGCCGCACCGGTGCGCGACGGCGGCTGCCGCGTCGCCCAGTTCCCCGGACACCCAGATATCGTCGCCGATTTTTGCGCCGTCGCGCCGCAGTGCTTTGCCCTGGCCGACTTCGCCCATGATCTGCACGCAGATGGTCCGGGGACCCCGCGTGGTATCGCCGCCGATCAGATCCACGCCGTGCTTGTCGGCCAGCGCGAAAAAGCCGCGCGAGAATCCCTCCAGCCATTGCGTATCCACGTCCGGCAACGCCAGCGACAGCATGGCCCATCGGGGCCTCGCTCCCATTGCCGCGAGGTCCGACAGATTCACCGCCAGCGCCTTGTGGCCGAGTGCCTGAGGATCCACATCCGGGAAAAAATGCACGCCCTCGACCAGCATGTCGGTCGAAGCGGCCAGCTCGGACCCCGGGCTCACCGACAGCAACGCCGCGTCATCACCGACCGCGAGCCTCGTGTGACGCGGCGCGCGCGTGAAGTAGCGCGCGATCAGGTCGAATTCGGAAAATGCCGCGGAACGCGAAGGACTATCCATCCGCGAAGTTTAAGGCGGACGGACCCGACCTGCCGGATATTCTTGCACCTGCCCGTTCGTTGCCAGCGCGCTGGAAACGCCGCAAACTCCGCTGCTTCCCCCCCTGCAAATTGGAGTCCGGATGCAAACCGACGCCGCGGAAGGCTACACCGCTCTGTTCCGTTCCAGCCCTTTCCTGGACCATACCGGTCCGTTTTATTCGAAGGGCCGGGGTCAGACGCTGTCGATTGGCCTGCGCGTGCTGGACCCATCACCTCAACGCACGCGGCCTCGCACACGGCGGCGTATTGCTCACCATGGCCGATATTGCCCTGGGCTACGCGATGGCAACAGCCGCGGATCCGCCGATCAGTGCAGTCACGTCGCAGCTTTCGGCCGATTTCGCCGGCGGCGCCAGGCTCGGCGACTGGGTGGAATCCCGCGCCGACATCCAGAAGATCGGAAAGACGCTGGCCTTCGCCAACATCTACCTGCTGGTGGGCGACGCCCGCATCGTGCGGGCATCGGGTGTTTTTGCCGTCACTTCGAAGGACTAGGGCAACCCTCTAACCGCAAAGACGCAAAGGCGCAAAGGGAACGCTAAGGATTACGAGACAAGAAATGAAGTCATGTTGAAATACCCATACGATGCGCGCATGGACACGACGGCATTGGCCGCATCTCAGAACCGGCCCTGCGGCTTTTCCTTCACCTGTCCTTCGCTCTCCTTTGCGCGCCCTTCTTTGCGCCTTTGCGTCTTTGCGGTTCGGAACTAAGGTTCTTGCGGGGATCAGCCGAGTTTTTTCAGGAAGGCCTGGTACTCGTCTTCTTTCATGGTGAAACTGTGCTCGGCCAGCGGAAACTGGCCTTTGTGCACGTCTTCCTGGAAATCCGCGAGCGCCTTGCCGATGACGTCCCAGCAATTCGCATAGCGCTTGACGAACTTCGGCGTGAAGCGGTCGAACAGGCCGACCATGTCGTGCAGCACCAGGTTCTGTCCGTCGCAGTGCGGACCGGCACCGATGCCGATGGTCGGAATGGCGAGCTTCTCGGTAATGACCTGGGCGACGCGATCCGGAATCGCTTCAAGTACGATCGCGAAGCAGCCGGCTTTCTCCATCGCCAATGCGTCCTTCAACAGTTGCACACCAGTCTCCGCGCTCTTGCCCTGAACCTTGAAGCCGCCGAGTTTGGACACCAGTTGCGGCGTCAGACCGATGTGGGCCATGACCGGCACGCCGGCCTTGACCACCGCTCCGGCCACCGGAGCGAAATCTTCCCCGCCTTCGAGTTTCACCACGTCGGTGCCCCCTTCCTTGAGCATGCGCATGGCACTGTTGATCGCATCGGCAGTGGAAGCGTGATACGCACCCAGCGGCAGGTCGCCGACCAGGAGCGCGCGTTTCGCGGCGCGCGAGATCGCCTTGGCGTGATGGATCATCTCGTCCATCGTCACCGGCACCGTGCCGGAATAGCCCAGCGCCGTCATGCCCAGCGAGTCGCCGATCAGGATGCAGTCGATGCCGGACCGGTCGACCAGTTGCGCCGTCGGATAGTCCACTGCGGTCACCTGGAAAATCTTTTCTCCGCGATCGACTTTGGCCTGCAGATCGAAAATCGTCAGTTTCTTCGGTGCCGCTGCTTCTGCCATTTTTTAATCTCCCTTATATCTTTCATTCATCCAGAAAAAATTCTTTGCCACAGAGGTCACAGAGAACTGCAAGTCGGCAAATACACACAAAAGCGCAACAAAAATGGGGGGACAGAATCGCATTGACGCAACCATTACGCAGAGAAAATTATGGACGACCTCCCCTTGCTGATATGTTTCCTGGTCTTCCTCTGTGCCTCTGTGTCCTCTGTGGCAAATGCAGTTAGCTGGTCTGCGCGCGCCGCGCGCCGATCTCATTGGGTCGTAGCTCGGCGGCGAGCTTGTCGAGCACGCCGTTTACGTACTTGTGCCCGTCGGTGCCGCCGAAACTTTTTGCCAGCTCGATCGCTTCGTTGATGATGACCCTGTAGGGCGTGTCCACATGGTCGCGCAGCTCGAAGGCGGACAGCAGTAACAGCGCATGCTCGACCGGCGACAATTCCTTCATCCTTCGGTCGAGAAAAGGCGTGAGCAATTCGCGCAGCGCATCGGCATTCGCGATCACCCCGCGCAACAATGCCTCCGCCAGCGCCTGGTCCGCCTTTGGAAATTCCTTCTGCTCCCTGAGTTGCGCAAGCAGGGTCTCGGCAGTGGATTCATTCAGCAGCCACTGGTAGATTGCCTGCAGCGCAAACTCGCGGGCGCGCCGTCTACTGTTCTTCATCGATTGCCTGCATCAGGTTCGCCATCTCCACCGCCACGCGGGCGCAGTCCGTGCCCTTTTCATGCATGCGGGCTTCGGCCTGCTCGTCGTTGTCCGTGGTCAGGATGCCATTCGCGATCGGAACGCCGGTATCGAGCTGCACCGTCATCACCCCATCCGCGGACTGGTTCGAGACGACTTCAAAATGATAAGTCTCGCCGCGGATAACCGCGCCGAGCGCCACCAGTGCATCGAAACGGCCGGTGCCCGCCAGCTTCTGCAATGCGAGGGGGATCTCCAGCGCGCCGGGTACGGTCACGACCTCGATGTCGCCGTTGGCCACGCCCAGCTTGCCGAGTTCCGCCGTGCAAGCCGACAGCAGACCGTCACCGACATCCTGGTTGAACCGGCCAACCACGATGCCGATGCGCAGGCCCGCGCCAGAGGTGTCGGGTTTGTATTCGAAGATTTCGCTGTCGCTCATGTTTTTTCGTGAATGTCGTGAATGTCGTGAATGTCGTGAATTAAACGCTTCAAGCGATATTCACGACATTCACGATATTCACGGCCTTTTACGGCTTTTCCAGATACCCCGTCACTTCCAGATCGAACCCGGCCATGCTCGGCATCTTGCGCGGCGCAGCCAGAAGTTTCATGCGTGTCACGCCGAGGTCGCGCAGGATCTGCGCTCCTATGCCATAGGTGCGCAGATCGACCTTCTGCGCCGTGGCAGCTTCCGCCATGTTCAGCCGATCCAGCAACTCGGCGCCGGTCTCGGTGCGATGGAGCAGCACCACCACACCGTTGTCGGACGCCGCGATCACGCGCAATGCATCGTTGAGATTCCACGAGTGGCTGCGGCCGCCCGCATCCAGCAGGTCGGCCACCGACAGCGGCTCGTGCACCCGCACCAGCGTTTCGCGCTGCGCGGAGATTTTTCCCTTCACCAGCGCGATATGGGTGTCACGCGAGCTCTTGTCACGGTAGGCGACCAGGCGAAAAGCACCGTGCACGGTCTCGAGATCGCGCTCCGCGACTCTCTCGACCAGAGACTCGGTCCGACTGCGATACTGGATCAGATCGGCGATGGTACCGATCCTGAGCTTGTGTGTGTGGGCGAATTCGATCAAGTCGGCCAGGCGCGCCATCTCGCCATCGTCCTTCAGCACTTCGCATATCACCGCCGCGGGAATCAGGCCGGCAAGCTGCACCAGGTCGCAGCCTGCCTCTGTATGCCCGGCGCGAACCAGCACGCCGCCCTTTTGCGCCATCAACGGAAAGATGTGGCCCGGCTGCACGATGTCTTCGGGCCTCGCATCCCTTTTGACAGCCGCCTTTACTGTGCGCGCGCGATCGGCCGCCGAAATACCGGTCGTCACGCCGCTCGCAGCCTCGATCGACAGCGTGAAGTTGGTGCCCATGCGGGAGCGGTTGTCGCCAACCATCAGCGGCAGATCGAGCTGCCGGCAGCGCTCCTCGGTCAATGTCAGACAGATCAGCCCGCGGCCGTGCTTGGCCATGAAATTGACCGCGTCAGGCGTGACGAATTCCGCGGCCATCAGCAGGTCGCCTTCGTTTTCCCGGTCTTCCTCGTCGACCAGCACGACCATTTTGCCGGCCTTGATGTCGGCGAGGATCTCCTGGGTACTGCTGATTGCCGCACTCATCGGGTGCCTTCCCCGCCGAGCATGCGATCGACGTAACGCGCCACCAGATCCACTTCCAGATTCACTTTGCTGTCCTTCTTCAGTTCGCCCAGATTCGTAACCCTCAGAGTATGTGGAATCAGATTGACCGAAAAACCGTCGCCGTCGACCGCGTTGACCGTGAGGCTGACGCCATTTACGCTCGCCGATCCCTTGCGTGCAAAGTAACGCGCCAGTTCCGGCGGAAAGGCAATCGTGATCTCGCGATTGCCCTGCACCTCGTTCATCGAGCGCACCGTTCCGACACCGTCGACATGGCCGCTGACGAGATGTCCGCCGAGACGCTCGGCCAGCCGCAGCGACTTCTCCAGGTTGATCGCCGCACCCGCCGCGAATCCGGCGGTAACTCCCAGGGTCTCCCGGGAAACATCCACCGAGAACCCGCCCGCGGACAGCCGCGTCACCGTCAGGCAGACGCCGTTGCAGGCGATGCTGTCGCCGATCGCGACATCACCGAGATCGAGTCCACCCGCATCGATCGTCACCACCGCAGTCTGGCCGGAGCGTTTCAGTTCGGCGATCCGTCCTATCGCCTGCACGATGCCGGTAAACATCAGGCCTTGCCCAGCCGTGCAAGTATGCGCAGATCGGGGCCAAAAAGGCGCGTATCACGAATGTCGAGTTCCAGGCGCTGGTTCATTTGCGTCAATTCTCCCAGGTCGAGCATGCCGCGGCCGCAGTCACCGAGCAGGTGCGGCGCCAGGTAGAGCAGCAGTTCGTCCACCACGCCCGCGCGCAGCAACGCGGAATCGAGGTTGATGCCGGCCTCGACCAATACTTCGTTGATGCCGATGCTGCCCAGATGCTGCGTCAGCCGCAGCAGATCGACTTTCCCGTCGGCATTCGGCAGCACGACGACATCGGCACCCTTCGCCTTCAACGCGCGCGCCCTGGCGTCATCCTGCGTCGCCGTCGCTACCAGGACGGCGCCGCCGTCGAGAAGCTTCGCCTGCGGCGTAATGCGCAAGCGGCTGTCCACCACGATGCGCAACGGTTGCCGGCTGGTCTCGACGTCCCGCACGGTGAGCCGCGGATCATCGTCCTTGAGCGTGCCGATGCCGGTCATCACCGCGCAGGAACGCGCTCGCCAGTGATGGCCGTCGCGGCGCGCGTCAGGCCCGCCGATCCATTGTGATACGCCGTTGGCCAGAGCCGTTTTGCCGTCGAGGCTGGCCGCGATCTTTACCCGCATCCACGGCCGTCCACGCGTCATGCGCGAGACGAAACCGATGTTGAGTTCCCGCGCCTGCTCTTCCATCAACCCTGTCTCCGCCTCGATGCCCGCGTCGCGAAGCTTCTGCAGGCCGCGACCTGCAACCTGCGGATTCGGGTCCTGCATCGCTGCAACCACGCGCCCCACTTTCGCCGCGATCAGCGCATCGGTGCACGGCGGCGTGCGGCCGTGGTGAGCGCAGGGCTCCAGAGAAACATAGGCGGTTGCACCGGCCGCTTTCAGCGCCGCGACTTCCGCGTGCGCTTCGCCGGCGCGTTCGTGCCAGCCTTCGCCGACGACGCGGCCGTCATTGACCAGGACGCAGCCGACGCGAGGATTCGGCGCGGTCGTATACAGGCCGCGTTCGGCCAGCCGCAACGCACGCGCCATGAATTCGAAATCGCCGGCACTGAAAGGCATGCGCCTACTTCGGCTTGCGGCGGGTGGCCGGCTTCTGCACTTCCTTCACCGCGTCGCGAAAATCCTCGACGTCCTGGAAGTCGCGGTACACCGATGCGAAACGGATGTAAGCCACCTTGTCGAGCTTGTAGAGTTCGCGCATCACCATTTCGCCCAGGCGGCGCGAATCGACTTCGCGTTCGCCGAGCGACAGCAGTTTCTGCTTGACGCGTTCCATCGCGTCATCCACCAGGTCCGCGGATACCGGGCGCTTGTGCAACGCGCGGTTGAAACCGACGCGCAGCTTGTCTTCGTCGAACAATTCGCGGAATCCATTCGACTTCACGATCTGCGGCAGGCGCAACTCCGCGTGCTCGTAAGTGGTAAAGCGCTTGTCGCA
>DASWEZ010000227.1:0-5096 GCA_036394495.1 Burkholderiales bacterium | reverse complement strand
ATGCTCTTCCTCGGAAATGGAAGCGAGTCCCTTGTCCAGCAGGACCGCCAGTTCCGGCCAATCGGAACGCACGCCCATGCGCAGTTCCTGCAGCCTGTCCAGCGAGCCCGCGATCTTGAGCTTTCCCAGATACTGTTTCTGGATCTTGGGACCCAGCGTGGCGATGCTCCCCACCGTGGCGAACGCCTCGCCGCGGCTGACCGCCTCGAGCGTCTCGTCCATCGTCGCGACCTGCATTTGCACGATCTTCGGATATTTCTCCGCCAGGTAGCGGCCGGCGAAATAATCCTTCAGGACGGCCACCGTCTTGCCTTCGAGGGCACTTGGATCGGCCACGAAACCACCGTCATTGCGCGTCACGACAATCATCGGAATAGCCACGTAGGGCCTGGTGAACAGGAAATCCTTTTCCCGCCCCGGTGCCTGGGTGATCAGCGCGATCATGTCGAGTTCGCGGCGCTGTGCCCGCTCCAGCGTCTCGGCCCAGTTCGCACCCGGCACGACTTCGAGATTGAGGCCGACCCGTTCGCGTATCAACTTGAGGTACTCCGATGCAAGGCCGCTATGCCGGCCGTCTTTGTCGATGAAATCCAGAGGTTCCCAGGCCGGATCGACGCCGACACGTATGCGCGGATGCTTCTCGATCCACGTACGCTCAGCGGGCGTGAGCTCGACGATGTGCTCCAGCGCCTGCATTTTGTCCGTGACCGGAACCCAGCGCTGCCGAATGGCGCGACGTTCGCCTTCAGTAAGGCTGACCAGGCCTGCGTCCAGGATTCCTCGCAGTTCCGGCAGCTGCTTTCGCACCGCAAAATGCAGGTCCCCGCCGGCGAAATCCACCGGCGCGCGGACTTCGAGGTTGGTCATATAGTTCTTGTCGATCAGGTAGGTCGAAACGATCAGGTTGCCGACATAGGCATCCGCCTTTCCCAGGGCCACGGATTCGAGCGCTTCCGGCGTGGTCCGCACCTTGAGCAGCCTGATTTCCCGATGGCGGCGTTTCAGGGACTCCTCTACGAAGTAGCCGGTTTCCACCGCAACGGTTCTGCCGCGCAGGCTCGCGATGCCGGCAATGTCTTGTTGGTCCTTGCGGGTGATGATCACCGACGGATTGTTTACATAGGGCTTGGTGAATGACAGAAAGCCCTCACGCTCCCGCGTCTCGCCCATTGACCCGACGAGGTCGACTTTGCCGGCCCGCGCCGCGCGCATGACCTGATCCCAGTTGTCGAATAACACGGGTTCGACGTTCAATCCGGTACGGGCCTGCAGGAGCTTCAGGTAATCGGGGGTAATGCCGCTGTACTCGCCCGCGGGAGAAACGATGTCGAACGGAGGCCAGTCCGCTCGCACAATGGCAAGACGAACTGTGCCATGGCGCGCGAGCCAGCTTGCCTGCTCCGAGGTGAGGGGGATGAAGGATTGCACCGACTGCGCGGCCACGGGCTGCATTGCACCCGCGATGAACGCGATCGTAAGCCAGCGCGACAAGGCGCGAATTGCCATTAACAAGGGACTGGGATGAAGCCGTTGTTTGAGCTGAACCACTCTAGCAGACATGACGGGCTCTCGATACCGCCGATCCTCCGTTAACATGCCGTCTTTCAACCACGACGGGCTTCCACACATGCCAGAACGTTGCCATTGGGCCGCCGGCGGCGGCCCGCTGTATCTTGAATACCACGACAAGGAGTGGGGCGTGCCGCAGCACGATGACCGCGTCCTGTTCGAATTCCTGATCCTGGAAGGCGCGCAGGCCGGCCTGTCCTGGTCGACCATCCTCAACAAGCGCGAAAATTATCGAAAGGCATTCAACGGATTCGATGTACGCAAGGTCGCGAAATACGACAAGGCGAAAATCGGCAAGCTGTTGCTGGATCCGGGCATCGTGCGCAACCGGCTGAAGATCGAAGCAACCGTGATCAACGCGCGCGCTTTCATCGAGGTCCAGAAGGAGTTCGGCAGTTTCGACGCCTATGTCTGGCAATTCGTCGGCGGCAAGCCGCGCCGCAATGGCTGGACATCGCAGAAACAGGTGCCGGCATCCACCGCTGAATCCGACGCCATGAGCAAGGACCTCAAGCGCCGCGGTTTCAAATTCGTCGGCAGCACCATCATGTATGCATTCATGCAGGCAACCGGCATGGTAGACGACCACACGGGCAACTGCTTCCGGTGGAAGCAGTTGCAGGGGCGAGGGGCGGGGATCGAGTGAAAACAAAATCATGAAGCAAGAGAAGAACTTTACGATTTCGAAGCATGGGCGTCACGCGAGCATCGCCGATGCGCTCGACGCTGTGGCGAAAATCAGGGAAGGCATCCCGTCAGCCTTCGTCTTCGAGCACGGCACGCTGCAGGTGAAAATGTATCGTCCTGCCGCGAAAGATTCACAGAAACCGCATACCCGGGATGAAATCTACGTGATCGCGTGCGGCTCGGGCTTTTTCGTCAACGGAGCGCAACGCCATCCGTTTCAGGCAGGCGACATGCTGTTCGTGCCGGCGGGTGTAGCACACCGCTTCGACGAATTCACCGCAGACTTCTGTACCTGGGTCATGTTCTATGGACCGGAAGGCGGGGAGATGCAGGACTGAGGGAAAAGGATTCTTTTCAATACCCCCTTGAGGGTACTCGGGACTGAGAAAAAGAAAACATGAAAACCAAAGAACACCAAACTCTGATCGTCGATCAGTTCAGCAAGCAGGCCATTCCATTTTCGACCGCCAAAACCATCGCCGACGGGAAAGCGCTGCAGTTGCTGATCGACACCGTTGGCGCGGGACCGGACGATACGGTGCTCGACGTTGCCTGCGGCGGCGGCAATGTGGTGTGCGCCTTCGCGGGAGTTGTGCGCCACGCAACCGGCATCGACATGACGCCCGCGATGCTGGACCGCGCGCGCGCGATGGCGCGGGAGAAGTCGCTATCCAATGTCAGTTGGAACCAGGGCCAGGCGACTTCCCTGCCCTACGCCGACGGCGCTTTCACCATTGTCGTTACGCGCTTCAGCTTCCACCACTTCATCGAACCGCTTGCGGTCCTGAAAGAGATGGTCCGGGTCTGCGCACCGGGCGGGCGCTTGCTGGTCGCAGACATGCATACCTCCACCGATTCCGCCAAAGGAGCCGAGTTCAACCGCATGGAATTGCTGCGCGATCCATCGCACGTGCGCGCGATGCCGGTGGCCGAACTGAAGGCGTTGTTTCCCGCCGCCGGACTGCCCGACGCGAAGATCACATTCTACGAATTGCGCGACGAACTGGAAAACCTGCTGGGCCGCTCGTTTCCCAACCCCGGCGACGGCGACAAGATCCGGGAAATCTTCCGAACATCCGCGCGAGACGATCGACTGGGCATTCCGATCCGGCTCGACGGCACTCAGGTTCACTACGCCTATCCGGTCGCAGTGCTGGCGGCCGTGAGGCCGTGAATGTCGTGAATGTCGTAAAAGACTTGTAGAGCTCTGGACCCGACGTAGAACGATATTCACGACATTCACGTATTCACGGCCGTTACGGCTCTATTTCATTCTCCATTCCCGAGGCAACTCACGGCTCGCCGGATCCTGGCGATAGAACTGCGCGAGCTGCTCATAGACTTGCGGATACACCGCCCGCACTATGTCCGGAATTTCGAAGAAGGCTTCGCTGACGACCGCGAAGAATTCTCCGGGAGATTCGGTCGCATAGGCATCGATTTCGGTATGTTCCCCCGCCCTCACCCGCCTGCAAAGATCCTGGTAGGCGGCATTGAAGATCTGCGACCAGGCCCGGCGATTCATGCCGGCGTGCAAAGGCGGAAACCCGTTGGCTTCGCCGTTGAGCATGTCGAGTTTGTGCGCAAACTCGTGGATGACCACGTTCATGCCGTCCATCTCGCCCGCGTGCTCCACGTCTGCCCACGACAGGATAACCGGGCCGCGCAGCCACGCCTGGCCAGCGTAGGACATTTCGTCGGTTTCGATCAGGCCGTGTGCGTTGCGGATTTCATGGCGCGGCATGAACTCATCCGGATAGACGATGATTTCAATCCAGCCGTCGTAGTGCTCGATGCCCAGTTCGAGGACCAGGATGCAGGCCTGGACCGCGATGCCCAGTTTCATTTCCTGGTTGAGTTCCAGTCCGCCGGCCGCCGAAATCTGCTTGCCGTGCATGAACAGGATCGCCAGGTCTTTCAGCCGCGCGCGCTCGCCATCGTCGAGGCGCGCCACGAACGGCAGTCGTCCGGTAACGCGCTGCCAGGTCGCATCGTCCAGACCGGACTTGCTCAGGATGCGCCGCCTGCGCCATTGCGTGAAACCGAACATGCTTCAGCGCCTGCCGCTCAGGACCGCGGCTCCTCGCCGCCCGCCTCGTCCTCCTGCGGCGCATCGAGCATGGCCTGTTCGAGGGCGCGCACCTGGTCCGGCTGATCGAGTTCCACGCGTTCGATTTGCGAAAAGCGTCTGGTGATCTTGTCGCTGGAAACGCGCACTTCCTCCGCGTCCTGATGGGCGAGCCGGATGTGATCGGCAAGTTTCTTCATGCGCGCGTCGAAGCGCTGGAAATCCTTGCCGAGCTTGCCGAGTTCGTCCTTGATGATATGCACCTGCTCCCGCGTGGCGACATCCTTCATCACCGCGCGCGCCGTATTCAGCACCGCCATCAGCGTGGTCGGCGAAACGATCCAGACGCGCCGCTGCATTGCGTAGTCGACCACCTCGGAGTGGTAGGCGTGGATCTCGGCGAATACCGCCTCCGCCGGCACGAACATCACGGCACCATCCGACGTTTCTCCGGCGATGATGTACTTGCCCGCAATATCGTCGACGTGCTTCTTCACGTCCGCACGGAACAGTCGCTGCGCCGTCACGCGCTCGGCTTCGGGCAGGCCGGCCTCGAACATGCGACGGTAGTTTTCCAGGGGGAATTTCGCATCCACCGCCACCATTCCGGTCGGTGGCGGCAACTTCAGCGCGCAGTCCGCGCGCGCATTGGATTTGAAGGTGTACTGGAACTCGTAGGCCATCTCGGGAAGGATGTTGCGCACCAGGTTCTCGAGCTGCACTTCGCCGAATGCGCCGCGCGAGCGCTTGTCGCCGAGCAACTCCTGCAGGC
>DASWEZ010000226.1:0-14502 GCA_036394495.1 Burkholderiales bacterium | reverse complement strand
CTCAGCACTCAGCACTCAGCACTCAGCACTCAGCACTCAGCACTCAGCACTCAGCACTCAGCACCCAGCACCCAGCACTCAATCTTTGTTTTTCGGCCCCGCCCATCCGAGCAGTTTCGAGATCAGCAGCGTGCTGTGGCGCAGTTTCTCGCGCGCAGCCGGCACGGACAGCCTGGTATCGCGATGGCGCATGTAGACGATGTTGAGCGAGGCCACTGCGCCGAAGTGGTCGAAAACGGGAAAGCAGATATCCACGACGCCGCTGATGGTGTCGCTCGGACCCTCGTCGTAGCCGCGCTTGCGGATTTCTTCGAGGCGTTTGTCCAGGCTGCGGCGGCGCGCTGCGCGATCGCGGCCCGTTCCGGCCAGTTCCGCGAGGAATTGCTCGCGCCGTGCACCTTGCTGGAACGCAGAGATCACGCGTGCGGACACGCGGTCGTCGTGAAACGGGAAATGCGAACCCTGCCGCACTGAATAGCTCATCGGTTCGGGCGACTCGGCGCGCGCCAGAACCACGAGCCGTGTATCGTGATGCACGCACAAGTGATTCGACTGGCCCGTCCCGCGGGCGAGCTCCTGCATGTGCGGCATTGCACAATCGAGCAGGCGATCCACCGGCGGATGCAGGTGGGCAAGTTCGAACAACCGCAGCGTGAGCAGGTAAGTCGCATCGACCTGGCGTGCCAGGAATCCCCGGCGCACCAGCACGTCGAGCATGCGGAACAACTCGTTTGGCGAGCGCTCAAGGCGGCGGGCGATGTCCTGCAGGTTCAGTCCATGTGGCTCGGCCGCCAGCAGTTCCAGCACGTCAAGGCCTTTTTCGAGGGCCGGAGCGGAATAACGCGCGTCGGTTGCCGATTTGTTTGTTGACAAGTGGACTCCCGGTTTTTATATTTGAAAGCTGATTTTATATATGAACGAAGGCGGCAAGGTAAATTGTGCAGCCGCACATGGAAAAATAGTCCGGTATCCGAAGTTTGTCAGGAGGCTGCGCTGACGGTCCGCAGGTGGAGGTCGTAAGTCCGTTGCAGGAAACCCGAGGGGGTTATAACAGTTAAAAATATCTGGAGGAAACCATGATCACCAAGCATTTGTTCAAACGCGGCACGGCCGTCATCGGCGCATTGCTGGCCATGTCGGCAGCGGTTTATGCAGCCGATCCATCGACATTCCCGGCGCCTACCGGGGATACCCGTTTCGTACCCGCGGGTGCGAAACTCGAACTCGTGTTCGACGGCGGTTGTGCGTTGACCGAGGGCGTCTCGGCGGGCCACGACGGCATGATCTATTTCAGCGATATCACTTTCACCAAGTTCTGCAAGGATCCGTCCGGCAAATACCTGCAGGCCGGCAACATCTGGAAGCACAATCCGAAGACCGGCGAGACGACCATCTTCCGCAGCCCGTCCGGCATGTCGAATGGCATCAAGTTCGACCGCGAAGGCAACATGATCGCAGCGCTGGGCGCGGACTACGGCGGCCAGATGCTCGTCAAGACGGACATGAAGACCGGCAAGAGCTACATCCTGACCGGCCTGTACGACGGCAAGCCCTACAACGCGCTGAACGACGTGACCATCGACGAGAAAGGCCGCATCTATTTCTCCGACCCGCGCTATCTTGGCCATGAGCCGATCTTCCAGGACGGCTACGCGGTGTATCGACTCGACACCGATGGGACGGTTACCCGTGCGGCAACCGATTGCGGCAAGTGCAATGGCGTACTGATTTCGCCCGACCAGAAGACGCTGTATATCATCGGCAACGACAATGGCTGGTTCGAGTTCCAGAACCTCAAGGAAGGCGAGAAGACGCTGCAGGGTCACCATCAGTTGCAGGCCTACGACGTGGCGGCCGACGGCAGCCTGAGCAACCGCCGCGTGCTGATCGACTACACGGCCCGCGAAAAACCGTGCAGCGGTCCGGATGGCATGATTGCCGATTCCGAAGGCAATATATGGCTGGCATCGCGCTGCGAGTACCGTCCAGGTGTGCAAGTGCTGGACCCGCAAGGCAAGGAACTGGCCTATATCTCCACCGGCAAAGAACTGCCCACCAACGTCGGCTTCGGCCGCGGGGCGGACTCCAACCTGTTGTATCTGACCTCGGGCAAGAGCCTCTACAAGATCCGGGTGGGGAAGAAGGGCTATCAGCTTCCCTGATTTTCGCGCAGTAGCAAGTTGGTCGCAGGGGTTTAGGCCTCTGCGACTTTTTTCTTGAACAGGAGAAATTCATGAGCAGCGCGCAGCATGCCGCCGCCGACAAGGTCTGCAAGGTCCTGACGGAGGCGCAAGTGGAAGCATTCAACAGAAATGGTTACCACTTTCCGGTGCGCGTGATGTCCGGGGCGGAAGCGGACGCCTGCAGGGAAAAGGTCGAGACGTTCGAATTCGATCACGGCCTGATCATGAAAACGCCTTTTCGCAACAAGCCGCACATGGTGTTCAAGTGGGCCAACCAGTTGATCCGGCATCCGCGCATCCTGGACACGGTCGAAGACATTCTCGGCCCCAACCTGCTGGTCTGGGGCAGCAGTTTCTTCATCAAGGAGCCGAACGATCCGGCCTATGTTTCCTGGCACCAGGATTCCACCTACTGGGGCCTTTCGCATCCCGACATCGTGACGGCGTGGATTGCGCTGACCGAGAGCGACATTCCCAACGGCGCGATGCGCGTCGTACCCGGCACCCATCTGAAGGACCAACTGCCTCATAAAGACACCTTTGCCGAGAACAACCTGCTGACCCGCGGGCAGGAAGTTGCGGTCGAAGTCCAGGGCGACAAGGCCGTGGACCTGACGCTCCAGCCTGGCGAAATGTCGCTGCATCATGTGCGGATCGTGCATGGCTCCGAGCCGAATCGCGCACCCTATCGCCGCATGGGCCTCGCCATCCGTTATGTGCCGACCTACGTTCGCCAGACCGAAGGTCCGCGGGACTATGCCACGCTGGTGCGTGGCAAGGACGACTACCATCACTTCGACTACGAGTCCGTGCCGCGCATCGATCTCGGGGCGGAGGAAGTCGCGGAGCACAAGCGCATCACCGAAGAGGCCAACAAGATCCTCTACCGGGGAACGGACAGGGTGGAGTCTTGAAGGCAGGACTCAGGACTGAGGTAAAAGGACTCAGTAAGTACCAATTCGACGCGTGCTGCTGACGCCCGGCCGTTGTTTTTCACTGAGTCCTGCGTCCTGAGTCCTGAATTTATGATTCTCGAAGTCGCCATCCTGAACGTGATCCCCGGACGCGAAGCGCAGTTCGAGGACGCGTTTCGCCAGGCGCAGCGCATCATCTCGTCGATGAGCGGCTACCGCTCGCACGAACTGCGCCGCTGCGTGGAGGCGGCCAACCGCTACGTCCTGCTGGTCAACTGGGACAGGATCGAGGATCACACGGTGGGTTTTCGCGGCTCGTCCGGTTACCAGGAATGGAAACGGCTGTTGCACCATTTTTACGATCCTTTTCCCGTGGTCGAACACTATGCGACGGTGCGCGGCGTGCCGGAATGATTTGCTGAAGAGCGAAACCACCCCGCAGCAACGCGGATAATTAACAAAGGGGGCGACCACGCCCCCGGAAACACCTACAAGGGGGAAGAGAAATGCTCACCGGCATATTGCTCCTGATTGCCTTCCTGATCGTCGTGGCCGCCATCGTGCGCGGGCAGAGTCCGATCATCATGCTGCTGTTGCTCGCCATCGTGTGGGCGTTGCTGGCGGGCATCGGCATCTACGACATCCAGGCCAAGATCCTCCAGGGCGGCGGCGTGCAGTACGCTTCCGCGGTCATCATCATCGTGTTCGGCGCCTGGTTCGCGCAGGTATTGATCCAGACCGGCATCGCGGAGAGCGTGATTCGCTCGGCGGTGGAACTGACCGGCGACCGGCCGATCGTGACGGCGATGACCATCAACCTGGTTACCGCATTGCTGTTCACTTCGATGTACGGCGTTGGCGCGGCCATCGCCATCGGGGTCATTGCGCTACCGATCATGTTGAGCCAGGGCATCCCCGCGCGCGTCGCCGCGCCGGTGTTCACCATGGGTGTGGGCGCGGGAGCATTCGTGAACCTGGTGCAGTTCGGCACCTTCGAAAAACTGTTTCCGGGCATCAAATACGAAGCACCCTGGCTGACTTACTTTTTTATCGGCATGGCGGTCTACATCCTGATTGCCTGGCTCATGATCTGGATCAATCTGCGCAAACTCGGGCTTCGGCACGCCGCGTCGGTGGATACCGCAGCACCCATGCCACGCAAGCGCACGCCGTACTACACCTATCTGGTGCCGGTGTTTCCGGTGTTCATGATCATGGTGTTCAAGTGGCAGATCATTCCGACTTTCATCCTGTCCATCGTGCTTGCGCTCGCACTGACCGCCAGGGGCCGCAGCTTCCAGGGCACGCTCAACCTGTTCAACAAGACGTTCTACGACGCGTTTCCCGACATCGCCACCATCGCCGCGCTATGGACGATCTGCGGCATGATCATCGTTGCCGGCCAGATGCCGCAGATCGCTGACTCCTTGAGGCCCATCTTCGCTCCGATCCTGCCGCATACGACCCTGCAAGCCGCCATCTTTTTCGCGGTGCTGGGCGGGATCGGCAGCATCTACCGCGGTCCGCTGGTCGTGGTGGGAACCGGCGCCGCGCTGCTCGCGATCATCCTTTCCAACAACGAGATCCCGGTGTTGTATCTGTATGCGCTTTGGCTCGGCCCGACCGTCATGCAAGGCAGCTGCGATCCGACCAATTCCTGGACGCTGTGGACCATCGGCTATACCAAAGTGCCGCACGGCCAGTTCCTGAAGACGGCACTGCCGTTCGGTTGCCTGATGGTGGTAGTCACCTCGGCGATCTGCTACTACATGTTCGGCTGAGCGGGATCGTCGCATGAATGAACGCAAGACCTACCGCATCGGCATCGACGTCGGCGGTACTTTCACCAAGGCGGTGCTGATCGACAACGCCACCTTCGAAGTCGTCGACCGTTATTCCGTGATGACCACGCACAGCGATGCGCGCGGCGTCGCGGCCGGCGTCGTAGAGGTCTTTCGCAATGTGCTCGAGCGATCGCAGGTGGCTCCGAAGGACGTCGTGTTCCTTGCGCACTCGACCACACAGGCCACCAACGCGCTGCTCGAAGGAGATGTCGCCGCGGTCGGTGTCATCGGCATGGCGAGCCGGGTCGAATCGGTGCTCGCGCGCGGGCAAAGCAACGTCAAGGACATCGAACTCGCACCGGGGCGTTTCCTGCGGCCGTCGCATCGTTTCATCACCACCGACAAACTGGATGAAGCGCTGGTGCGCAAGACGCTCACCGAACTGCGCGATGAAGGCGCGCAGGTCGTGGTGGCGAGCAGCGCCTTCAGCGTCGACGACCAGAGCGCCGAGGAACTGGTGATGCGCGTGGCGACGGAGCTCGGCCTGGCCGTGACCGGCGGCCACGAAATCACCAAGCTCTACGGACTCACCACGCGAACCCGTACCGCGGTCATCAACGCCAGCATCCTGCCGAAAATGATCGGCACGGCGAACATGACGGAACAGGCCGTACGCGAAGCCGGCATCAGTGCGCCGCTGATGATCATGCGCGGTGACGGTGGCGTGATGGATGTGCAGGAGATGCGCCGGCGCCCCGTCGTGACCATGCTGTCGGGTCCGGCGGCAAGCGTGGCCGGCGCGCTGATGTATCTGCGCGTGTCGGACGGCATCTATTTCGAGGTCGGCGGCACCAGCACCAACATCGGCGTGATCCGCAACGGCCGGCCGACCATCAAGCACGCGCGAGTCGGGGGACACGATACGTATGTGAACTCGCTCGACGTACGGGTGATCGGCATCGCCGGCGGCAGCATGGTGCGCGTGCGCGGCAACGACATCCACGACGTCGGTCCGCGCAGTGCCCATATAGCCGGCCTTCACTACGCCGCATTTGCGAAACCCGAAGACATCGTCGATCCGCAGGTCGAATTGTTCTGCCCCAAGGACGGGGATCCGGACGACTACCTGGCGATCCGCTGTGCGAATGGCGAGCGCTATGCCCTTACCAATACCTGTGCAGCCAATGTCCTCGGCTACGCGAAGCCCGGCTGGCACGCGTACGGCAATGCGGAGTCGGCACGGCGGGCGTTTGCCCCGCTGGCGCAGCGCATCGGATCGACCATCGAGGGAGCAGCGCGCCGCGTGCTGGTCAAAGCGGCGGCCAAGGTCAGCGGCGTAGTTGAAGACCTGGTCGCCGAATACAAACTCGACCGCGACCAGGCCGTCCTGATCGGCGAAGGCGGCGGCGCGGCATCGCTGATCCCGTTCGTTGCCGAAGCCATGAAGCTCGATTTCAAGATTTCGCAGGATGCTGAAGTCATTTCCTCCATCGGTGTGGCACTTGCACTGGTGCGCGAGACGATCGAGCGCGTCATTCCCAGTCCGACTCCGGAAGACCTGCAGCGCATCAGGCGCGAGGCTTTCGATGCCGTGGTGAAGCTGGGCGCAGCGCCGGAGAACGTCGAAGTCACAATCGAGGTCGATCCGCAGACGCAACGCGTGCGCGCCACCGCCATGGGCGCGTCGGAAATGCGCTCCCAGGACATGCGCAAGCAGGTCAGCGAGGAAGAGGCGGCGGACATTGCGGCGACGTCGATGGGGCTGGCGCCGGATACCGTCAAGCTGGCGGGGGCTACCGCCGAAATGCGCGTGTTCCAGGCCGAGGTGAAGGAACGCAAGTGGCATGTTTTCACCACGCGCCGCATGCCGGTGCGCGCCGTGGATCGTGAAGGCGTGATCCGCATCCAGCGCAGCGACGGTGTCGTCATGCAGGCCTGTGCATCCGACGGCTTGCAGCAACTGCGCAGCCTGTGGGAATCGGTGACGATCTATAACGGCGACAGCGTCATCGCGCCGGACATGTTCGTCGTCGCGGGCCGTCGCATCGTCGACCTATGCGGCATCACCGCGCTCGACCAGGCAATCGCGATCAGCCGCGGTGAACTCGAGGGCTTGCCCCCCGAGACCCCCGTCGTGCTGATCAGCATGCAGGGAGCGCGCGGATTGTGAACGGTTTCGGCCTGGACGGGGACGCCGGGCCGTTGGCGCTTGGCCTGCTGCAGATGCGCGAAGACCCGCAGTATCCGCGCGTACCGGCTGACCGGCGCATCGCGCTGGTCGAAGCCGCGCTGGAGGACGGACGCTCACTGGCTGACCAGGTCGGTGAGCTGTGGGGGCGTGATCCGGCGACAGTCGCGGCGCATTGCGATGTGCCGGTAATCCGCAGCGAAGACGATGCCGGCTTCGGCAGCGTCGTCGTCTTTGCCGGGTACGCCACTCGACCGCGCTCCATCACGCTTTATCTTCCGGCGATCTTGTTGCTCGACAGGTTGATAGCCGGGCAAGGCGCGCGATTCTTCGATGTGGGCAGTACCGTCCCCATTTTCCTCGCCCACGAGCTTTATCACCATTTCGATTGCCAGCGCGGCAATGAACGAATGAGCCGCAGGCACGTCGTGAAGATATTCGGCGTCGGTTCCTGGCATTGGACGGCCGGCCTGTCCAGTCTGGCCGAAATTGCCGCCGGCGCCTTTGCGCAGCGACTGCTTGGTTTGCCGTTTCACCCAAAATTGCTGGATCTGCTGCTCGTGCAAAAAGATAAAGCTTGAAACACGAAGGAAAGCCGGAACGGACAAGGGTAAAAGAATCCGCCATTCCCGAATATCGACCGCTCACGATTGCCATGTGTGATGACCTCCTGGTTTCGTACTTGCCTTCCTTCGTGACCCTTCGTGTCCTTCGTGGTGAAGATTTTTAAATCCAAAGAAAATTCATGAAATTTAAAGCAGCGGTACTGAACAAAGTCAACGAGCCGATGACCATCGACTCGCTCGAAATGGCGCCGATGTCTGCGACCGACGTCCTGGTGAAGGTCAAGGCCAGCGGGCTTTGCCACACCGACCTGGAGGTGATCCAGGGCTCGCTCGCCTATCCGCTGCCGATCGTGCTCGGCCACGAAGGCGCCGGCATCGTCGAAGCGGTGGGCAGCGATGTGACGCAGGTCAAGGTCGGCGATCACGTCATCTGCTCCTGGAATCCCCATTGCGGGCATTGCTTCTACTGCGAGCGCGATCTGCCGATCCTGTGCGAACCTTTTTCGCGCAATCAGCCCAAGGGTTTTCTGCTCGACGGACGTTCGCGCATGAAGCGTGACGGCGATCAGGTTCACCACTACTCGGTAACCTCCACGCATGCGGAGTACACCATCGTGCCCGAGTCCGGCGCGATTTCGATCCCGCGCGAGATTCCGTTCGATCGCGCGTGCATCATCGGCTGCGGCGTAATGACAGGTGTCGGTGCGGCAGTACGCAAGGCGAAAGTCGAGGCGGGCGCCAGCGTCGTCGTGATTGGTTGCGGCGCAGTCGGGTTGAACGTGCTGCAGGGCGCAAAGCTGGTGGATGCGGGCAGGATCATCGCCGTGGATGTCGGCAAAGCCAAACTCGATCGTGCAGTACAGTTCGGCGCGACGCATACCGTCGACGGTTCGGTCGGCAATGTGCTGGACCAGATCAAGGCGCTGACCGACGGCCGTGGCGCGGACTATGTGTTCGAAGCGGCCGGCAACAAGGGCACTTTCCGTTTGTCCGTCGAGGCAGTCCGTCCTGGCGGACAAGTCGTCTGGCTGGGCAAGATCAATGTCAACGAGGATGTCGCCTTCCGCTGGGGTTCGCTGATGGGTGAGAAGCGCATCGTGCGTTCCAGCTATGGCGAAGCGCGTCCCCGCCGCGACTTCCCGTGGCTCGCCAACGAGTATCTCAAGGGCAGGCTCAAGCTCGATGAGCTGATCACGAACCGCATCCGACTCGACCAGATCAACGACGGCTTCGCCTCTCTCGCCCGCGGCGAGGGCATCCGCACGGTCGTGATGTTCGATTAATGCAACACCTCGATGCAATGGCGCCCCCCTCACCCCATCCCTGTGCTGCGCTTCAAGTGTTCCCTTGTCCCCCCAAAGACGGGTGGAGAGGGTGATGGAACAGCAATCAACCCAGGCACCCTTCCAGCTTGCTGGACAAGGGCACACTTGAAGCGCAGCAGAGAGCGGGGGGTGAGGTGATTTCTCCGTGTCCTAAAAGGGTACTCCGACGTGCTGCGCACGTAGGGTATCTGTGTTGGGTGGAGATAGCATGAATCGCTTTAGACACCCGCCGATGGCGCAAGGGCACATAGACGCGGAGCACCGCATGGCGGATCTCGGCGACCTGGAACTGGAGTCGGGGGAGGTTCTGCGCGACTACCGGCAATCCTATGTCACCCACGGCGAACTCAACCGCGAGAAATCGAACGCCGTGCTGGCGTGTATTTCCCTGACGGGTAACCACCATCGGTTGGATTTTCTGATCGGTCCGGGCAGGGCGCTCGATCCCGTGCATTACTTCATCATCGCAGCGGATCCCGTCTCCAACGGCCTCTCGACCTCTCCATCGAACAGCGTGCACCAGCCGGGGATGCGCTTCCCGCGCTTTACGATCCGTGACATGGTGGAGGGCCAGTACCGATTGCTGACCAGGCAGTTCGGAATTCCCCGCCTGCAGGCGGTCGTCGGTGCTTCGATGGGTGGCATGCAAGCGCTGCAATGGGCCGTGAGTCATCCGCTGTACATGCGCGCATGCGTGGCGATGACGCCGATGGCGAAAACATCTCCCTGGGCGGTGCTGGTGACCGAGACGGCGCGCTCCTGCCTCATGGCCGATCCGGCCTGGACCGGAGACGGATTCAGCGGCTCACCGGATCGGGGCTGGCGTGCCTACGCCGGCCTGATGTCGGCGCTGCTGAGCCGGACACCGGCTGCTCTCGCGGAATTCCTGCCGGACTGCGCCGAAGCGCATCTGTGGTTCGAAAAAGTCCTGGCGCAGAATCGCGCCAACGGTTTCGACGCGCATGATTACCTGTACCAGTCGTGGGCCTACGAGGCGCACGACGTCGGCGCGACAATGGGTTTCAACGGCAATACGGCGGTTGCGCTGGCTTCGATCGAGGCAAAGACGCTGATCCTTGCGCCGCCGCTCGACCTGTTCAATCCGGCGGATGCGGCGCGCGCTGCCGCCGCCGGAATTCCCGGCTCGCAGTTCATCGAGATTCCCTCGGTGCAGGGCCATCAGGCGGCGACCAGCACGAAACCGGAAGACGCCGCCTTCCTGAATCGCGTCGTCACTGAGTTTTTGCAACGGTTGTAAGGGGCAGGCGCTGGGCGCGCGTCACGCGCCTGGTGCTAGACTTCTCACCGATTGCCGTTCACCAATTACCGTTCACCTTTCCGAAGGAACTTAAATGATCGTCGATCACCGCACTTACAACATCAAACCAGGCCAGCTCAACGCCTACCTGAAGCTCCACGAAACCGAGGCGTTGCCGCTGCAGCTCAAGTATCTCGGCCATTGTGTGGGCTGGTACGTCAGCAACGACATCGGTCCGCTGAACCAGATCGTACACATGTGGGCGTACCAGAACCTTGCCGATCGCGAGGAGCGTCGCGGCAAACTGGCCGCCGATCCGGCCTGGCCGAAGTTCCTGGAAAAGGCGACCCAGTATCTGAACAGCATGGAGAACAAGATCCTGCGGCCGGCGCCTTATTTCAAGCTGCCGGAATTGAAGGGCCAGGGTTGAAAGCGCACTACCGACGGATTCGACCTTCTCTTGCTTTGCGAGGCACCCATGAAAGCAGCAATCCTGTTTACCGCCGCGTTCGTTCTGGCGGCTGCGGCCCATGCCGGGGACGGCGACTCCGACATTGTCGGCAAGTGGACCTGGACCCGGGCCGATAATGCCTGCACGGAGATCTATGAATATCGCCCGGATGGCACGCTCCTGGTGCAGAGCGGTGCAGAGAAAACGGACAACACTTACTCGATAGCTGCGTTGCCGGACCAGAATGGTTTCTTCAAGTTGGATCTGAAAATCGTGAAGGACCATGGGGGCAAGGATTGCGCGGATTCTGAGGAAGACAGCACCGGCCAGGAGCAGACGGTTTATATCCTGTTTCATTCGTCCAGGACGCTGCATGCCGTGTGCCGGGAACCGAGTCTCGAAGTCTGCTACGGGCCGTTGCGTCGGGTGAAGGAATAATGCGTGTTCCTTTGTTCCCGGATCCCGGATTCCCGATCGCCGGCGCTCGATGTCCATAATGCAAATCCGTCCATTCGAATCGTCCGCCGATGCGCAATGGGCGGCCGGAACCATGGCCGCATCCGAACCCTGGGTCACGCTTGGCACCGGCTACGAGCGCAGCCTCAAGCTGCTGGGCAACGACGCGCGCGAGCGCTATCTGGCGATGGCTTCGGGCGAGCCGGCCGGCTTCCTCGTGATCAGCATGCAGGGTGCATTCGTCGGCTACATTCAGCTCGTCGGCGTCGCATCGAAGTTCCGCGGACAAGGCGTCGGCAGATCGCTTGTCGAATTCGCGGAGAAACGGATCTTCCGCGAAACGCCGAATGTGTTCATCTGCGTCTCGGATTTCAACAATGGGGCGCAAGGCTTCTATGCGAAACTGGGTTACCGGCGCGTCGGCGAATTGCGGGACTTCATCGTCGCCGGCCATTCGGAGATTCTCCTGCGCAAGACCATCGGGCCGATCCGCCCAAAGAGTTGACTCCGCTGCTTCAGCTTGCATCCGGCATCCGCACAAGCGCGCCAACAAGAGGTGTTCGATGAAGTTCTCCGGATATCTTCTGCTCTTGCCGATACTCTCATGGACTGTCGCCGTTGCCGGATGCAGCGGCAGGCAGATTTACCAGTCAGCCGCTGGCTGGCGGCAGAACGAGTGCCAGAAGATTCTGGATGGCGCGGAGCGCGCGCGATGCCTGGATTCGGCGAACAAGGACTACGACACGTACAGCAAGGAGAGGGAAATTACGCCGGACAACAAGTGACCTTCCGGCGGCACGGCCGGGAGGCGAAGCCGTCATGAAATTCCCGATCGCTCGGCCGATCGTCCGATGGGTCCCGGCAAGCTACTGCCGTCGCCACCATATATGGGCAAGCAATGGCCATATCTTTAGAATGCCGGCATGAAAAAAATCATTGTGGCCGGCCTCGCTTGCGTGCTACTGCCAGCATGCCAGACTTTCGATAAAACCCTGGACTCCGCCGATCGAGCCCTCGCGGTCGCGAAGACGCCGACGGCAAAAACCGTAACCGACATTGCCAAGTCCGACAATCGCGAGGCCGTCATTCGCGAAGGCCTCAGGCGCCGGGCGGATCTCTACGAACGCGATCCGCAGGTCGTGATCAGCGACCTGCGCGGTTTGCGGCGCGACTACGACAACCTGGTGTCGGTGCTCACCGGCAACGTCAATCGCCACTGGGGCAAGAAGGAAACCAGGCTGCCCAGCCGCACCAGTTACATCAAGTACACGCAGAACTACAAGAGCCGCGCCATTGTCGACTTCGATACCGGCACCATCACCGTGGAAACGGTCGACGACAAGGATCCGAGGAGCAGCCTCAAGAACGCGATCGTCACCACCTTGCTCACGCCGGACGATCCGCGGGCGGTCGATCTGTTCTCTGACAAGTCCGTCACGCTGAGCAGCGCCAAGGAGCCGTATCTGCTGGGACTGGTGCAGGACCAGCGCGGCAAGGCCATCGCGACGCCGGCGCAGGCAGAAAGTTTTGCGGATTACCTGCTGGAGAAGCAGGCGGTGACGCGAAAAGTCGACGTGCAGGAGGGCGCGAAGGATGCGCTCTATGTCACGGTCGCGATGGTGGCGAACTTCCAGAACAAGCAGGCCGAGAAATACCGCGACGTCGTAGCCAAGTACGCCGCGCAATACAAGGTGAGCCCGAGCCTCGTTTACGCGGTAATCCGTACCGAGAGCAATTTCAATCCGTTCGCCGTCAGTTCTGCGCCGGCCTACGGCATGATGCAACTGGTGCCGGCGAGCGGCGGGCGGGAGGCCTTTCGCGCCGCCAAGGGGCGCGACGAGACGCCGACCAAGGAGTATCTGTTCGATGCCGGCAACAACATCGAACTGGGAACGGCCTATCTCGGGGTCCTGTTTTCCAAACAGCTCGACTACGTGACCAATGCGACGTCGCGCGAGTACTGCGTGATTTCCGCCTACAACACCGGACCGTCCAATGTGCTCAAGGCGTTCTCCAAGGACAAGGTCGCGGCGGTCAACAGCATCAATGGCCTGGAACCCCCCGGCGTCTACGAGAAGTTGCGGACGAGCCTGCCCTATGAGGAGACCCGCCAATACCTGGTCAGGGTGGTCGGCTACCGCAAACAGTTCCTGAGTTTCGGCAAGTAGGACCGCCGGACCGGAATGGGGCGGCGCTTGCCTCCGGAGTTGACCTTGGCATATGGTGTGCGGCACGGGAAACCGGGAGGGAACGTCCCATCGCCTCATCGCGTACTGTCGAGCATCGCAAGGCGGCCAGCCGCGCCGGACTCAACTATGTGACCGACGGCGTATCCGGCATAACCCGGCGGCGTGCCGGCAAGGGCTGGATTTTCTTCAAACCCGGCGGCTCGCGGATCAGCGATCCCGTCGAGCGCCGCCGCATCAATGCCCTGGTCATTCCCCCTGCGTGGACCGACGTGTGGATCAGTCCGGATCCCAAGGGCCACATCCAGGCCACCGCGCGCGATGCCCGCGGCAGAAAGCAGTACCGCTACCATGCGCGCTATCGCGATGCGCGCGACCAATCGAAGTTTCGCCACATGCTCGATTTGAGCGAGGTGCTGCCCGCCATTCGAGGGCGGGCGGAGCGCGATTTGCGCGCGCCCGAACTGAGCCGCCGCCAGATCCTCGCAACCGTCGTGCAGTTACTGGACAAGACGCTGATCCGTGTCGGCAACGACGAGTACGCGCGCGAGAACCGATCCTATGGTCTGACCACATTGCGCATGCAACACGTCCAGATCGACGGCGCGAAACTGAGTTTCAGTTTTCGGGGGAAAAGCGGCGTACAGCATGCGATTTCCGTGACGGACCGGCGCGTCGCCCGCATCGTGCAACGCTGCCAGGATTTGCCCGGGCAGGAATTGTTCCAGTACCTCAACAATGCGGGCAAACGCGAAACAGTCACGTCGGACGATGTGAACGCCTATCTTCGCGAGATCTGCGGGCGCAACATCACGGCAAAGGATTTCCGCACCTGGGGCGGCACGATGCTGGCCGGCGTGGAACTGCGCGAGATGGGCGCCGCATCCACGCAAATCGAAGCAAAGCGCAACATCATCCGCGCGATCGATGCCGTTGCCGAGCGTCTTGGCAATACACGATCGGTTTGCCGAAAGTACTACGTTCATCCCGCACTGGTGCACGCCTACCTGCAAGGCCTTGTTCCCGGGCCGTCGGCAAATGTTTCGCCCCGGCGCAATCGCCGCCACAGCCCGCTGCCGGCATTGCGCCGCGACGAAGTGGCGATCCTGCAGTTTCTGCAGGAAGTCTTGTGACCACTCTGCGCTTGCCCGTGTCCGCGTGTCGTTGAGTCGCGACAAACGGAATGCAAAC
>DASWEZ010000225.1:0-1673 GCA_036394495.1 Burkholderiales bacterium | reverse complement strand
GAGAGATCTGTTCGGTCAGGCGCTCCTGCAATTGCAAGCGCCGCGCGTACATGTCCACCAGCCGCGCCAGCTTGCTTACGCCGAACACCCTGCCGCTGGGGATGTAGCCGATATGGCAGCGGCCGAAGAAAGGCAGCATGTGGTGCTCGCACAGGCTGTACACCTCGATGTCCCTGACGATGACCATGCTGCTGGTCTCCTGGGCAAAGCACGCGCCGTTGATCAACTGCTCTAGATCGGTCCGATACCCCGAAGTGAGGAACGTCAATGCCTTGGCCACCCGCTGCGGCGTATTGAGCAGCCCTTCACGCGCGGGGTCTTCACCGATCTCGATCAATAGTTCGCGCACCAAACGTCCGATTTTTTCATTGTTCAAATCCATGGCCCGATATCCTTTCGCACACCGGAGTGCAGGTTTCAAATGTACATCAGGGTACGAAAAGGCCCAAAATCCCCTAGGAAAAGAGGGGGATGATCGAGATGGGTGCCGATTATGTGCGTTACCGCACAGAACGCCTTGGAGTAGAGGGGGATGATGGACCCGGGTGTAAGCTGGTGTTTACGTCTCCTTTCCGTAAACGCCCGAAGGACCTAGCCCGGCCACGGCGATGCCGTCCGGGTTTTTTTTGCCGTAGCCAGCCGAGAACGGGCAATTCCGCTAGCGGTTGACCATCCCGGCAATCGCCTTCAGGAGCTTGCGATCAGCGGAAAAAAACCCAGCACCCATCGGGTGCTGAGGATCGGAAATCAGGGGCAAGACGACCTACATATCCATCCCTGGCATGCCACCCATGCCGCCCATGCCGCGGCCGCCGGGGCTGGCGCCCTCTTTCTCTTCCACCAGCTCGGCCACCGCAGCGTCGGTGGTGAGCAACAGGCCGGCGACGGAAGCTGCATTCTGCAGCGCCGTGCGCGCGACCTTGGTCGGGTCGACCACGCCCATCTCGACGAGATCGCCGTAGGCTTCGGTCTGCGCATTGAAGCCGAAGTTGCCCTTGCCTTCGGCGACCTTGTTCATCACCACCGAGGGCTCTTCGCCCGCGTTGGCGACGATCTGGCGCAACGGCTCTTCCAGGGCGCGGCGCACGATCTTGATGCCGGCCTCCTGGTCGGGGTTGTCGCCCGTGAGCTTGTCGAGCGCGACGCGGGCGCGGATGTAGGCCACGCCGCCGCCGGGGACGATGCCCTCCTCCACCGCCGCGCGGGTCGCGTGCAGAGCGTCTTCGACGCGCGCTTTCTTCTCTTTCATTTCGATTTCGGTCGCCGCGCCCACCTTGACCAGGGCAACGCCGCCGGCGAGCTTGGCCACCCGTTCCTGCAGCTTTTCCTTGTCGTAGTCGCTGGTGGCTTCCTCGATCTGGGTGCGGATGCTCTTTACCCGAGCTTCGATCGCCTTGGGATCGCCCGAACCGTCGATAAGGGTCGTTTCTTCCTTGTCTATTTCGACGCGCTTCGCTTGGCCGAGGTCCTTCAACGTCGCCTTCTCGAGCGTCAGCCCGACTTCTTCGGCAATGACCTGGCCGCCGGTGAGAACGGCGATGTCCTCGAGCATGGCCTTGCGGCGGTCGCCGAACCCCGGCGCCTTCACCGCGCAGGTCTTCAGGATGCCGCGCAGGTTGTTGACCACCAGGGTCGCGAGGGCTTCGCTTTCGACTTCCTCGGCGATGACGAGC
>DASWEZ010000224.1:0-3100 GCA_036394495.1 Burkholderiales bacterium | reverse complement strand
AATGAGTTCCACGGATACGGCGGGCCGCTGGGTGTTTCGAACCCGATCAGTCCGCTGCCGATCTGCGAGGCCTTCTTTCAGGCCGGCCAGGAACTGGGGATTCCCTTCAACCCGGACTTCAACGGCGCGCATCAGGAAGGGCTCGGCTACTACCAGCTCACGCAATCGAATGCGCGGCGCTCGTCCACGTCGGTGGCATACCTGCGTCCTATCCGCGGGCGAAGCAATCTGACAGTGCGACTGCGCACACAAGCATTGCGCGTAGTAGTGGAGAACGCACGCGCGACCGGCGTCGAGGTGGTCAGCGCAGGCTCAGCCTCGGTGCAACTCGCGCGTGCCAGGCGCGAAGTGATCGTGACTTCCGGCGCGATGGGCTCACCCAAACTCCTGCTGCAGTCGGGCATTGGGCCGGCCGAACACCTGCGCGCCGTCGGTGTACCGGTCGTGCACGACCTGCCCGGCGTGGGCGGCAATCTGCAGGACCATCTCGATCTGTTCATCATCGCCGAATGTACAGGGGACCACACCTACGACAGGTACAACCAGCTTCACCGCGCGGCATGGGCGGGCCTTCAATATATGCTGTGGAAGAAGGGGCCGGTAGCCTCAAGTTTGTTCGAAACCGGCGGCTTCTGGTATGCGGAGAAAGGCGCGCGTTCCCCCGACATCCAGTTTCATCTCGGCCTGGGTTCCGGCATCGAAGCCGGTGTGGCGCGGATGCACAATCCCGGTGTTACGCTGAACAGCGCCTATCTGCGCCCGCGCTCGCGCGGCACCGTGCGCCTGGCCAATGCCGATCCGGCCGCCGCCCCGCTGATCGACCCCAACTATTGGGCCGAACCGCGGGACCGCGAACTCGCGATCGAAGGCCTGCGGATGGCACGCGAGATCATGCGCCAACCCGCGCTGAAACGATTCGTCATGGCCGAGCGGCTGCCCGGCGACGCGTTGAAGACCGACTCGGACCTTATCGACTACGCTTGTGCACACGCCAAGACGGATCATCATCCGGTGGGCACCTGCCGCATCGGACCGGCGAACGACAGCACAAGCGTCGTCACACCGGACTTGCGCGTCATCGGCCTTGAAGGCCTGCGCGTGGCCGACGCGTCGGTCATGCCCTTCATCCCTTCGTGCAATACCAACGCGCCCACCATCATGGTCGCCGAAAAAGCCGCGGACCACATTCTCGACCGGCTCGATTGAGGAATCGTCATGCAACTGACCCTGCCTAATGAACACGGAGCATTGAAACCGTACAGGCTCGTCCACGCGTCTTCCCCCTTTGCCCACGTGGCGCCGGCAACCTGGAACCGCAGCGCCTACGCCGCGGCACACGTGGTTGTCGATCCGCTGCAATCCTGTGATCCCTGGGACGGGCCTCCGGTGATCGATTGGGAGGCTACGTTGCGTTTTCGCGAACATCTGTGGCGACTGGGATTCAAGATCGCCGAGGCAATGGATACCGCACAACGCGGCATGGGTCTGGACTGGTCGGGTGCGCGTGAACTCATCCGCCGCAGCGTCGCTCATGCCAGGACCATTCCCGGGGCCGATCTCGCCTGCGGCGTCGGCACCGACCAGCTGGTCGCGAATGAACGCACCACGATCGCCGATGTGATGCACGCTTATCAGGAGCAGATCGAAGCGGTGGAAGCGGTCGGCGGACGCATCATTCTCATGGCGAGCCGAGCGATGGCCACCGTCGCAAAAAGCGCCGACGACTACAAACGCGTTTATGGCGAACTGCTGCGTCAATGCAAGGACAGCGTCGTACTTCACTGGTTGGGCGAGATGTTCGACCCTGGCCTGAAGGGTTACTGGGGAACGGAGGACATCGCGGTAGCGATGGACACAGTGCTCGACATCGTGCGGGCGAATGCCCGGAAAATTGAAGGCATCAAGATTTCTTTGCTCGACGCCCGATGGGAGGTCGCAATGCGCCCGAAGCTGCCTGCCGGCGTCCTCATGTTCACCGGCGACGACTTCAACTATGACACGCTGATCGCCGGCGACGGCACTCATCATTCGCATGCATTGCTTGGCATCTTCGATCCGATTGCACCGGTGGCCGCGGCGGCGCTGGCCAAGCTCGCAACCGGCGATGCGGATGGGTACAAGAGAATCATCGCGCCGACGATTCCGCTGTCGCGCGAGATTTTTCGCGCGCCTACCCGACACTACAAGGCCGGGGTGATCTTCGTCGCCTGGCTGAATGGCCACCAGGCGCATTTCGTCGCCGCCGGAGGGCTGCAATCCGCACGCTCCGTGCAGCACTACGTCAAAGTGTTCGAACTTGCAGACTGCTGCGGCGCGCTGATCGATCCCGAACTCGCGGCGTCGCGGATGCGGAGCTTCCTGCACGTGCACGCTGGGATCTCATGACGGCAGCACCGCGAACCCCGCCTGCCGGATAAATACCGATGGTCAATGTTTGTGGCTACAACGCGGTATAAGTCTTGGTGTAGGTCGATCGCAATTTGCTCCGGAGGCAAACGCCGGCATGGTCTTTACCATGATGCATCATCGGCGAGAAATTGGAAGGATTAAGGTTTGATACCACAATGAGTTGTTGGCTGTCGAATTGCGGAGAGTTTATCAGCGTTGCGAGAAGGTGCAGACATAGATTAATTGTCAAAGATTGAAATGTCCCTGATTGGGCTTCATCGGCCAGTCCCTCAGAACGCGCTCTTCACTACGCCTCCGTCGACGCGCAGGGCCGCGCCGGTGGTTGCTGACGCCAGCGGGCTGGCGATATAGGTCACCAGGGAAGCAACCTCGTCCGGCGAAGCGAACCGCTTGATAAGCGAGGTGGGGCGAACCTTCTCAAAGAAACCCTTCTCGAACTCGCTGAACGACTTGCCATCCCTTTTCGCAAGGGCGTCGACGAAGTCTTCGACCCCACGTGATTTCGTGGGGCCGGGCAGGATGCTGTTGACGGTTATGCCTGTGCCGGCGACTGCTTCGGCCAGGCCGCGCGAGACTGCGAGTTGGGCGATCTTGGTTGTGCCATAGTGAATCATCTCGGAAGGGATTTGCACCGCGCTCTCGCTGGAGATGAAGATGATGCGCCCCCAGTTTGCGCGCCGCATTGCGGGCA
>DASWEZ010000223.1:0-26004 GCA_036394495.1 Burkholderiales bacterium | reverse complement strand
CAGCACGATGGTCTGCTGTTCCGTGCCGGACTCGAGCGAGATGATCTGCGACCGGCTGTCGTTGAGGTTGTAGCCGAGGTCATCGAGCCCCTCGCGCAGATAGGCGGAATTGGCGCGCAGTTTCTCGCGGCGCCAGCCTTCCGTGCGAATCACCTCCAGCGTCGCCGCGAGTCCGGACACTTCGTGCGGCAACAGGGTGGAACTGAAAATCGCCGGAAACGCTTCGAACTTGAAATATTCGGTGAAGCGCGCGTTGCAGGCGATGAATCCGGCCCGGGCGGCAAACGCCTTGGCCAGGCTGGCGGTGCGAAAGTGCACGCGGTCCGCAAGGCCCAGTTCGACCACCATGCCCTCCCCGTTCGGCCCATGGGTGCCCAGCGAATGGGATTCGTCGGCGACCAGGACGCAGCCGCGCACCGCGGCGATTTCGGCGACGTCGCGCAGCGGGCAAAGGCTGCCGTTGGTGCTGTAGACGGTATCGATCAGGATGATGCCCGGGCCATTGCGCAGGATCTGCCGCTCCAGATGCTCCGGGTCGTTGTGGTGAAACATCACCCCGTGCGCGCCCGCGCTGCGGATGCCTTCCCAGAGAGACATGTGCGCCAGCATGTCTGCATAGACCGGAGTCTGGTCGTCGGCAATCGACTGGATCAGCCCGGTGTTCGCGCAATATCCGGACTGGCAAAGCACGCCGGCCTGGGCCTGCATGAAATGCGCAAGATTCGTTTCGAATTCGAGCTGTGGACTGTCACCGTGCAAAAAAATGCCCGACATCAGCATGCCGTTGCCGTCGCGCGCCAGCGTGTCCGCCATGGCCGCGAGGATGCGCGGATGCCGCGACAAGGCCAGATAGTCGTTGCTGCTCAGGTGCAGGGCTTCCGGGCCGGGGGGGCGGCCGTGCAGGATATGCCGTCCTCCCCAGGTATCCCTCACGCGCTCGCGGTAGTAGCGCTCGACGCGCACGGCCAGAAAATCGGGTAACTCGGGCGGGGGACATAGCGGTTTGCCCGCCGGCTGGACGGCAGTGCTGGTCATGGCGAGACTCCTAGGTTGGTTGTGAACCGTTCATCGAGCCTGCCCCGCGATGCCGCCACGGCGTCGGATTCGCGCAGTCTTCCCCCCGTCGAAACCGCTGAAACGGATCGCGCAATCCAAGCCGGATGGCATAACGCCTCGCGATTCATCCTTAATGGAAATGACGCAGGCTATCGACAGTTTACAGCGTGCAAGATGTGCGGCTAGTTCCGGTTTGCGTGCGGAGCGGCCTGAAGAGGGAACGGTGTCGGTGATCGACTACCAGCCTGCGGTACCCGCGCAGGAGAAGTGGCCGGAGGAACTACGCCCCCGGTGGCGCGGATGCGGGCCCTTCGAACATCGGCAACAGCAGCTGGTCGCGCTCCCCGGCGTCTGCATCCGGCGAATCCGGCGCGGGCACCGCATCCGATTTGCACAGACTGCCCGCACGCACGCCGAGCAAGCGAAGGCGCCGGTCGAGCATCGCCTTTTTCAGGCAGCGGCCGGCGGTCCGGCGAATCGCATGCGCATCGCCGGTGTAAGCGTCCAGCGTAAGTTCGCGCGTGACGATGCGGAAGTCGTCGTAACGCAGCTTCACGCCGATGGTCTTCGCCAGGTAGCCCTTGCGCTGCAGGTCCGCGGCCAATTGCTCGCACAGTCGCGTGAAAATCGCACCCAGTTCGGCGCGATCCGCGCGCACATCCAGATCGCGTTCGAACGTGGTTTCGCGGCTGATGGATTTGGGCTCGCTGAACGTCACGACCGGGCGCTCGTCCCGCCCATGCGCCGCCGCATGCAGCCATGCGCCGTAGTTGGCGCCGAACTGTTCCAGCAGCCACTGCGGGTCCGCCGCAGCGAGTTGGCCGATGGTGCGGATGTCCAGGGCTTCGAGCTTCGCGCCCGCTTTGGGTCCGATGCCGTTGATGCGTTTGGCGGGAAGCGGCCAGATCCGCGAGGCAATGTCCGCGTGCGTCAGGATGGTCAGGCCGTTCGGCTTGTCCAGTTCCGAACTGATCTTGGACAGGAGCTTGTTGGGCGTAACGCCCATCGAGCAGCTGAGCCCGGTGGCGAGATAGACGCGCGCCTTGATGCGCTCGGCGATCATGCGCACGCCGGCATACGGATCATCGTCAGTTGCGTCCCGCGTGTCCGGGGCTTCCGTGAGGTCGATGTAGATCTCGTCGATGCCCCGGTCTTCGATGAGCGGGGCGACTTCGGCCACGGCCGCCTTGAACAGCCGCGAGTACTTGCGGTATTCGTCGAAATCGGCGGGTAACAGTACGGCATCCGGCGCCAGCACCGCGGCCTTCATCAGCCCCATGCCGGAATGCACCCCCAGCGCACGCGCTTCGTAAGTGGCGGTCGTGACCACCCCCCTGCCGGCATACGTGCGCAGCGCCGAGAAGCGATGGGATCCGTCCGGCTGGAGTGCCGGCTGGTGAGCCCGCCGGCCGCCGACCACCACGGCCCGGCCGCGCAGTTCCGGATAGCGCAGTAATTCCACGGACGCATAAAAGGCATCCATGTCCAGGTGGGCTATCCAGCGCATGCAGGCTCCATCCAAAATTCGCTACGATTGCGGCTTCGGGCGCATGCCATTCTACCGCCGGGCTATGCGAAGCCTTTGGAAGGATGCGAGAATACCGCCATGAATACACCGTTACCAGAATCGCCCCGTCGCCGTCTGCAGGAGCTCCTAGCCATACCGGAGCGCCAGCGCACGGACGAACAGTGGGATGAAATCAACGAGCTCGAAATCAAGCTGGCTTCGGCCAACCGGGAGGACGCGCCGGACCAGGGCGTCCGGCGGGATGGCCCTTCGACGAACAGCAATAACAACAATCAGGCCAGGCGCAACAGGCCGGGCGGCGGCGGCCAGCAGGGCAAGAAACCGCCCCGGAAATTCCACAAAAAACCGGGTGGTGGTCCCGGCTGAGGGTTAGCCGGTAAAACGGGCGCCCCCGGCGCCCGTTCTGATGAGGAAAAAGAACTGGGGTTTTCGGGGGTCCTTCCCTTTCGTCTTTCCTCTCGTCTCTGCCCTACTGCGCCACTTCGCGCAACCGCCGCTCGAGATATAACCGCTCGGCGGGATTGCGCGCGAGTTCGATGGCCCGGCGATAATGCGTCGCGGCCGCGGCACCCTGGCCCGCGCGCCTGAGCAGATCCGCGCGCGCCGCATGCATCAGGTGGTAGTCGCCGAGTTCGCCCTGCGCTTCCAGGCGATCGATCCACTCCAGCCCTTTTTCCGGCCCCTCCACCATCGCGACTGCCGCGGCCGCATTCAGTTCAACGATCGCGGTGGGCATCATCGCGTACAGCGCACCGTAGAGCGCGGCGATCTGGGACCAGTCCGTGGCGGGCGCCGCAGCGGCCTTGGCGTGCAGCGCCGCGATGGCTGCCTGCACCTGATAGGCCCCGCGCCTGCGCATCGCGATCGCGCGGTCGAGTGCTCCGAGCCCCTCGCCGATCTTGGCGCGATCCCAGCGCGACCGATCCTGCTCTTCGAGCGGGACCAGTGCGCCGTCGGCGCCAACCCGGGTGGCACGCCGGGCATCGTGCAACAGCATCAGCGCGAGCAGGCCGAGCGCCTCGGGTTCGTCCGGCAGCAGTTGTACCAGCAGGCGCGCAAGACGGATCGCCTCGCCGCTGAGATCCGGCCGCAGCAGCGAATTGCCTTCGGTGGCCGAATAGCCTTCGTTGAAAACCAGATAGATCGCCGCGAGCACCACGGCCAGCCGGTCTGGAAGCTCCGCGTGCGAAGGCACGACGTAGGGAATGCGCGCTTCGGCGATTTTCTTTTTTGCGCGGACCAGCCGCTGCGCGGTCGTGGCCTCGGGCTCGAGGAAAGCGCGCGCGATCTCGCGCGTCGACAGCCCGCACAGCGTGCGCAGTGCAAGCGCCATCTGCGCGGGTGCCGCGATCGCGGGATGGCAGCAGGTGAAGATCAGCCGCAGGCGGTCGTCGGGCAAGCCGCCGTCATCGGCCGGTTCGGACTCCGCGGCCGCGAGCTGCTCGAGGATTGCATCGCTGTCGTCGGCGTTACGCCGCGAACGCCGCAGGCGGTCGATCGCGCAGCGCCTGGCGACGGTCGTAAGCCAGGCCGCAGGACGCTCGGGGATTCCAGTCGCGGGCCAGGCAGCGAGCGCCCGCTCGTAGGCATCCTGCAGGCAATCCTCGGCAAGTTCGAAATTGCCGCCCAGGCGCCCGATGAGGCCCGCAAGAATACGCGGGCCCTCGCGGCGCGCGAGCTCGTCGACGATGCGGCCGAGCAGCACGCGACGCTACTTGTTCATGGGTACGAGCGGCCTCACTTCGACCGATCCTGCTTTGGCACCGGGACATTTTCCCGCCCACTTCACTGCTTCGTCGAGATTGGCGACGTCGAGGAGGTAATAGCCGCCGAGCTGTTCCTTGGTTTCGGCGAAAGGCCCGTCAGTGCTGAGCACCTTGCCGCCGCGCAGACGCACGGTCGTTGCAGTGGACGCCGGTTTCAGTTCCGAGCCGGCGCGCATCACGCCGGCCTTCATGAGTTCCTGCGTGTAGGTGCCATACTCCGCGTACATGGCCTTGAGTTGCGCGTCGCCGATGCGGCCGAAGGCACTCTCGTCGCCGTAGATGAGGATCATGTATTCCATGGTGTTCTCCTGTGATGGTGGCCCCGGGTCGGGGTACCCATACGACGCACGGCCATGCCCGGAATCGACAATTCCCGCCGCTTTCTTTGCCGCCTGCTTTTTTTGCGATCCCCGGCAACGATCCCGGACCGACAGTCTAAAGAAAACGGGCGCCGGCGGCGCCCGTTTGTTCTGCGTGCCAGCCGCACCTGGGGAAGCTCTGATCAAGTCTTGCGATGCGCGTTGCGTCAGGTACGGATGGATGGGAGGCGCCGCGACGAAGCCAAGGCAGGTACCTTGGCCAGGAGCGCAACAATGCAGACGCCGCACCTGACACAACCCGATCATCGCTCGTCTCTATGAGAGGGACCGGCGTGATTTGGGCCGATGGCTGCGTGGGCTCCTCCTTGTGTAGACCGGCTACACGGCGTCCTCGCCCTGTTCCCCCAGGCCCAAATCACCCCGGTCGCGCACGTAAGACTTGTTCAGAGCTTCCCTAGCGCTTGATCGGGAAAAACGGCACCGGCGTCATCAGCCGGTTTTCCTGATGCTCGAGCGCGCCGAGCTTGGCGCTTTCTTCCATGAACGTCACCCAGTCCGGGTCGGCCATCATTGCGGCACGGCGCTTCGCGCGGTCCGCGGCGTCTTCGTAGGCCCAGATGTGGATGTACTGGTTGACGTTGCCGGTCTCGGTGACGAGATAGGCGAACGGCTGGCCGAGATGCTTCGTCTGCGGCGCCTTGCCGAGTTTCTCGTACAGCGCGAGGTGCTTCTTGATGGTTCCAGGGCGGCAGGTGTAGGTGCGAACGTCCAAGAGCATGATTTCTCCGATTGAAATTTTTTGGTCGGCGGCCGGGTAGCCTTTGTCGGGTGGTAGTTTATTCGGCGAAAAGAAAAGAGGCGAGAGGAAAGAAAGATCAAAAGCCTGAAGGCTCCCAGCGCTTTTACCTTTCCCCTTTCCTCTTTCCTCTATCTCTTACGCGAGCAGCGCCCGGCACGCATCGACAATCGCTTCGGCACTCATGCCGTACTTCACCCGCACGGCTACCGTGGGGCCGACCACGGCAAACGCGTCGGGCATGCCGACCATGCGCATGCGGGTCGGATGTTCCACCGCCAGAAGCTCGGCTACCATCCCGCCGAGTCCGCCGGTCAAATGATGCTCCTCGGCGGTAACGATTCCGCGCGTCTCGGCCGCCGCGGCAAGCACCGCGTCGCGATCGAAAGGCTTGATCGAACTCATGTTGAGCACGCGCACGCCGATCCCCTCTTTTTTCAACGCGTCGGAAGCGCGAACCGCCAATTCCACCATTGCGCCGCAGGCCAGGACGGCGACCTCGTTCCCGGGACGCAACTGCGCGGCCCTGCCGAGCAGAAATGGCGCGTCCGCCTGCGTGACCGGCAACTCTTCCGTGCGGCCGCCGAGGCGCAGGTAGACCGGGCCGTCGATATCGAGCGTGGCGAGCGTCGCCTTGTACGCTTCGTTGACATCGGCGGGAACGATGACATTCATGTTCGGGAAGCTGCGCATGAGCGCGATGTCTTCCAGGGAATGGTGGGTTCCTCCCGCGACGCCGAGGGATACTCCGCTTGCGGCCGCGCCGATGACGACACGCTGCCTGGCGTAGGCGACATCGTTCCTCACCTGCTCCATGCTGCGCGCGCTGATGAACGGCGCATAGGCGCAAACGTAAGGCCGCAAGCCTGTAGTCGCCAGCCCGGACGCAACGCCGATCGCATTCTGCTCGGCGATGCCCAGCTCGATGAAACGGTCGCGATGGCGCTCGATGTAGGTCCGGATGCCGAGCAGGTCCTGCGTATCGGCCGACACCACGACGGTGCGCGACTCGCGAGAGGCGAGTTCCAGCAACGCCTGGCCGTACGCAAGGCGTGTCTGGTTCGCGGACTTAACCCGCCACTCGGGCTGAACCGCATCGGGTGCGTTCATTTCTCCTCCAGTTCGGCCAGCGCTTTGGCAAGGATTTCGTCGTTGACCGAATTGCTGTGCCAGACATAGGTGTCTTCGGCGAAGCTCACGCCCTTGCCCTTGATGGTATGCGCGATCAGCGCAGACGGACGCTGCGGCTCGAGCGGCGGCGCATCGAGTGTCTCGATGACCTGCGCCATGTCGTGGCCGTCGAACTCGCGCACCGTCCAGCCGAATGCGCGCCATTTGTCGGCAAGCGGATCGACGCCGATGACTTCTTCGACGCGCCCACTCTGGCAGATCCTGTTGAAATCGATGATGGCGGTGAGATTCGACAGCTTGTGATGCGAGGCGGCCATTGCGGCCTCCCAATTCGAGCCCTCGTGCAATTCCCCGTCGCCGATCATGACGAAGGTGTGGAATGCCTTCTTCTGGATGCGCGCGCCCAGGGCCATGCCCATCGCCACCGGCAGGCCGTGACCGAGCGCGCCGGTGCACATTTCCACGCCCGCCATTTTGATATCCGGATGCATGCCGAACGGCGACTCAAAGCCGTAGAATTTGTCGAGAACGGCGTCGTCGATAAAACCCGCCTGCGCGAGCACCGCGCCCAGTCCGGCATTGGCGTGGCCTTTGGAGAGGACGAAACGATCGCGGTCAGGCCATTTCGGCTCCTTCGGCCGGATCTTCATGCGATGGAAATACAGCGCCGTAAGAATATCGGCCGCCGAACTGGATCCGCCGATGTGCCCGCCGCCACCGGCGCGGACCGCACGCCAGATATTGCGGCGCACCTGCCGGGCCTGGGATTCCAGCCGTTTTACGAGTGCGTCTCGGGTTTCGCTCATGGCTTGCGCGCGCGGCTGTGCGCCGCCCGCTCCTCCGGAAAGACTGTTTTTATGGGGAGATGGTAGCGGAAACGGGTGCTGGGTGCTGGGTGCTGGGCGCTGGGTGCTGGGTGCTGGGTGCTACAAGTTGGAAGATCTCGTTCGGATTGGTTCCTGCCCTTGCCCTTACCCAGTACACAGCACCCAGCACGCAGCACGTCTTCTTTTCTTGTTACCCCATTCTCGAAATGCGCACGTTCGACAGCGCGAGCCGGTCGGCGAGCGTGCGCAGCAGCGCCTTGACGAAACGCCGCTGGCAACGCTCGCCGAGCGCGTCGAGTTTTTCACGCGGGAATTCGACGAGCACCGCGTCGACGGTGGTTTCCACCGTCGCCTGGCGCGCCACCGGGTGGCCGTGGATGAAGGGCTGTTCGCCGAACCACTCTCCCGCCGCGAGTACGTTGAGGAGCCGCCCCTGCAGGGTGACCTTGGCTTCGCCCTCCGCCAGCAGGAACAGGCTGTCTCCCGGTCCCCCTTCGCGCACCACCGTCGTATAGGACGGCAGCCTGGACCAGGTGCCGGCGGCGGCGAATTCCCAGATTTCCGCATCGTCGAGCTCGGACAGCATCGGACGACTCTTGAGCGCGGTGAATTTTTCACTGTCGGGAATGGTCTTGTCGTACTGGCTCAACCGTCCCGCCTTGGCCAGGTCGAGCGCGAATTCGGCCCAGTTTTCGTAGCGGTCGCCGGGCGTCTTCTGCAACGCGCGCATGACGATTTCGCCAAGGGCGCCGGGCAGGTCGGGGCGCACGCGCACAAGCGGCTCGGGATCGATGCTCACGAGTTTGCGCAGGACCTGGCCGTTGGTCTCGCCGGTAAACGGGCGCTTTCCCGTAAGCATTTCGTAGAGCACGACGCCGAGGGAAAACATGTCGCTCTGATGGGAAAGTTCGGCGCCGGTCGCCTGTTCGGGGGACGCGTAGTAAGGCGATCCGGCATCCATGATCTGCGTGTGCGCGGCGTTGCGGATGAAGGCGACGCCGAAGTCCGAGATCTTTATCTGCGTATTCGCCGCGCGAAGGATGTTGGCCGGCTTGATGTCGCGGTGGATGACGTTGTTGCGAAACGCGTAGTCGAGCGCCCCGGAGCACTTGAAGCCGATCTCCACCACTTCGGACACCGGTAGCAGGCCTCGCGGGCTGGTGAACTGCGCCAGGCTGCCGCCCGGAACGAATTCGGTGACGACGTAACTCATGGTGTCGTCCGCAAAGGCGTCCATGATCAGCGCGATATGCGGATGCCAGAGCCGCCCCGCCAGCGCCGCTTCGGTCAGGAACTGCGTACGCGCGAAGTTCGAGACGTCCGCCGACTTTCCCGCTTCATAAAACTTGAGCGCGACCTCGCGTCCGGAGAATTCATCGAGCGCGAGATAGACGCTGCCGCTGGCGCCGGCGCCGAGCTTTTTCCTGAGAAGGTATTTGCCGATCCGTGTCTGCATTCCGTCAGCTTTCGCGGAAGATAGGCCATTGTAGCGCCGTCCGGCGATGGGCATGCGTAAGGAAAGTACATCCGCATAGGTCGCCGGATCCACCCGGCCCCGGGCGCGGGCGCGGAACTCCCGGAAAAAACCCCTGTCACACCCTCGCAACGACCCGACTGTAAGGTGTTCGCAGATTACCGGCAATCAGAAAGGTCCCCGCTCCATGCGCCTGCTCCTGATCAACCCGAAATTCCCGGAAAGCTTCTGGAGCTTTACCTGGGCGATCGACGAAATCCTTCCGCGCAAGAGCACGACCTGCCCGCCCCTCGGACTGGCGACCCTGGCCGCGCTGTGCCCGTCCGACTGGGATGTGCGCATCGTCGACGAGAACGTGGAAGCAGTGCCGCTCGATCCCGACGCCGACATCGTCGGCGTGTGCGGCATGGGGGTGCAGTTCCAGCGCCAGCGCGAGTTGCTGGGTCATTATCGCAGCCGCGGCTATTTCACCGTCGCCGGCGGCAGCTATACCTCGTTGTGCAATGAAAAATATGCTCCCCTGGCCGATACCGTGGTGGCGGGCGAGGCGGAGTACATCTGGAAGGAGTTTTGCGTCGACTTCCTGTGCGGCGAGCCGAAACCGCTTTATCACGAGACCGGGACGGTCGCGCTCACCGATTCGCCGACGCCGCGCTTCGACCTGCTGCAACTCGACCGCTATTCGAACGCGACGCTGCAGTACTCGCGCGGCTGCCCGTTCCGCTGCGAGTTCTGCGACATCATCGTGATGTTCGGGCGCAAACCGCGCGTGAAGAGCCACGAACAGGTCGGGCGCGAGCTGGACGCATTGCGCGCCGCCGGCATGCGCAGCGTGTTCTTCGTCGACGACAACCTGATCGGCAACGTTCCCCAGGCCAAGTCCCTGCTGCGCTTCCTGGCGGGCTACCAGAAGGAGCACGACTACGATTTCAGCTTCGGCACCGAAGCCTCGCTCAACCTGGCGCAGAACCGCGAACTGCTCCAGCTATTTCGCGAAGCCAACTTCGGCTGGGTGTTCATCGGCATCGAATCCACCGATCCGGAAAGCCTGAAAGAGACGCTGAAGACGCAAAACCTGGCCGAAGACACCCTCACCTCGATCCGGCGCATCTACGCCAACGACATCGACGTGCTCGCCGGCTTCATCATCGGCTTCGACAACGACACGATGAAGACCTTCGAGACGCAGTACCAGTTCATCACCGACTCCGGCATCCAGTCCGCCATGATCGGCATGCTGACCGCGATGCCGCGCACGCCGCTGTACGAACGGCTGCAGAAGGAAGGCCGCCTCGACGAAACCGAAGACTCGGCCGAGAACACGCGCGGCAGGACCAACGTCGTGCCGAAGAACATGACGCTGGACGCGATGACGCAGGGCTACCGCGCGCTTTACGCCCGGCTGCTCACCGATGCCGAAATCGCGCGCCGCATCCGCAACAAGGTCCGTTACCTGCGCGCGCCCGGCTACCGCAGCGGTTATTCCGCCGCGGATCGGATCGGCATCCTCGCGCGGCTGATTTTCAAGGGCATCCTGCCGGGCGGTCCGTCGCGCATCGCGCATTTCCTGCGCACGCTGCCGATATTCGCGCCCGCGCGCATTCCGCTGGTCATTTCCGACTGGATCATCGGGCTGTCGATGCGGGACTACGCCGAGCGCAATCTGGCGGTGGAGCACGACCTGCCGACCGGGCGTCATTTGCCGCTGCGCCCTCCGGCATCCGTGGAATCCGGCACCGGAACAGCGGGGTTGCCGCCCGTGCCACTGGACGTGCGCCCCGTTGCAACACGCGCGGAGACAAATCCGCAACAACGCAGTCATAGCCCGGTAAAGGCCCAACTCTAGTCTCATCCGTAGCGGCGGCGCGGGCGCGCATTTCCGCCCGCGCAGCGCATAACCGAACAAGGGTGCATTGATGCTGCACAGACGCTCCAGCCCGACCGATTTTCCGCATCGTGCCTTCCCATTTCATCTGTTGTCCCGCCTGTCGCAACTTTTCGAAGACCGCATCAGGAATTTGCTCGCCGCATTCGCACCGGGGTTCCTTTTCGCCGATCCGGCGCCCGGAACCGGCACGGCGGAAATCCGTCCGGCGATTCCGAACACCTTGCTCAAGGCCGAGGTCGAGGCATTGCCGGCGGACCAGCATCTCGTCACCAGCGGGCAGTTCTCGGTGTACTGCGCGCGCGCCGAGCAGTTTCCCTGGTGCCTGCAGGAAATCGGCAGGCTGCGCGAGCTGACCTTCCGTGCGGCGGGAGAAGGCACGGGCAAGGCGGTGGACGTCGATCTTTTCGACGCCTATTACCTGCACCTGTTCGTATGGGACACGAAGGCCGCGACGATCGTGGGCGCCTACCGCATGGGACTCGCCGACGAGATCGTCGCCCGCTACGGCAAGCCCGGCCTGTACACGCAATCGCTGTTCAGCTACGGAGATCGCGCGCTGGAGGCGATGAACCCGGCGATCGAACTCGGCCGCTCGTTCGTGCGCGCGGAATACCAGCGCAGCTTTGCGCCGCTCATGCTGCTGTGGCGCGGCATCGGGCAATTCATCGTGCAGCATCCCCGGTATGCGATGCTGTTCGGGGCGGTGAGCATCAGCAACGACTACGAACCGGCGTCGCGCCGCCTGATCGTCGATTTCCTGAGCGCGAACAACATCGAAGAGAACCTCGCGCGGCATGTGAAGCCGCGGCGGCCGTTCCGCAGCGGCAGGACGCCGGCGTACGACCGTGCCGAGTTCGCGGCGCTCAATGACATCGAGGACGTGTCGCGCATGGTCAAACAGATCGAACGCGACAGCAAAGGCGTGCCCATCCTGCTCAAGCAGTATCTGAAACTGGGCGGCCGGCTGCTCGCGTTCAGCGCCGACAAGCAGTTCAACGACGCCCTCGACGGGTTGATCATGGTCGACTTGCGCGCCTCCGACCCGCGTGTGCTCGCCCGCTACATGGGCGAGGAAGGAGCGGCTGCCTTCCTTTCCAGCCACGGTATCGGCCAGCAGGCGCTGCGCGAGGCCTCGTGAGCCGGACCTTTTCAGGCCGGCATGGCCGAGCGGCGAAACGTCACGCTGCGAAAAAACGGGCGCCGAAAGGCGCCCGTCGTTCATTCCGTGCCGCGGGTGCGAACTATTTGTTGTTGTGATCGCGCCCGACCAGCGACGCTGCCTCGCTGCCGGTGAGCATGAAGGAGGTCGCGCCCAACGCGAAGGGCCGGGACAGGATCTGGCCGATCTGGCGGCGCAGCAAGTCTTTGGCGGGCGATTTGATCATCACTGAGTACATCGGCGGCTTGCCGTGCAGCGGAATGACGTCCACGCGAAATGGCACGTTGGTGGTATCGCCAGCCACGTTCGCAATGTTCGTCAGGCAGCTCAGGAGTTCGGATTGGGTCGGATATTCGTTCATGGGCCGAGGTTTGGGTAAATGTGACAGCAGCCAGACGCTCGATGCGGGTGCAGGCGATCGTGAAAAGGCCACTACTGGATATTGGACATGATACCCCGACTTTAGTGCGATTCCGTTAGCGCGCGCGCGGAGCGGGTTCCGGACAGGAAATCCGGCCGTATCGGGTGTAGGATTGGCCGGGGTCGTTGTCTATAGTCCAATCGATGCTTTTTCCGACGGAGGAGCGTGTCATGGCCAAGAAAAGCGCGGCAGAACCCATTTACAAAATTGTCGAAGTGATCGGCACCAGCACAAAATCCTGGGAGGATGCCGCCATGAACGCGGTAAAGGCCGCGGCAAAGTCGCTGCGCGATCTGCGCATCGCGGAAGTCGTGAAGATGGACATGAAAGTCGACAAAGGCAGAGCGGTCGCGTTTCGCACGCGGGTACTTCTGTCGTTCAAATACGAAAACTGAGTGATTCCGTTACGGTGTGAGGAGGGAAAAGCCTAACGGCTCCCGCCTTACCGGACAATGGCTGCCGGCCGGCGCTCGTTTTTTCGGTCCATGCCCTACTCCACCGGCAGTCGCTGCGAAGCAACCGACATGACGCCATCCCGGCCTAACGATCGTTACGGAGAATTCAAGGAAACCTGTCGGACCCTGAGCTTTGTTCGCGCTGGCTTCGCTGGTCATTGCGCTGGGCGCCACCTGCTGGCTGGTGTGCGATCGGGACGCAAGGGCAAGGGCCGCAACGAAAGGACTGGGGTCCGGGTGACACCGACAGTTCAGCCGCCTGTTCCCGGCGGCCGATTGCCCAAAAGACCTGATTTCCCGGTTACCCGGCCGAAAGGACTTCTGAACGCTAATTCGCCGCTGCATCGCCGGGCGGCAGGACTTCGCGAAACACCGGTTGCTTCTTCCAGCCCGGCACCGGCGGCACGTGTCCCGCACACGGCACGTAGGCCGATTGCTCCACGACCTTCATCTTGTGGATGTAACGCGGGCAATTCGGGAAAATCGCGTCCGCCTTCACGCGCACGATCAGCGTTGCGCCTTCGAATTGCGTCAGCAGCGGATCGTCGTCGCCGATGCTCGCCCGGCCGTTCACACGCAAGCGGCGCGGACTTTCGAAATCGATGAACAGGATCCCGACAGCCGGATTGGCGAGCACATTGCCGAGGCTCTTGAACATGCCATTGCCGTCGTAATCGGGAAACGCCAGCGTATCCGGTTCCACCACCCGCACGAACCCCGGCAGCCCGCCCTTGTGCGAACAATCCGGCCGGCCATCGGCATCGGCGGTGGCCAGGAAAAACAAGGGGCGGCTTTCGATGAAGACGCGATCGTCGTCGGTAAAGGCGTTGCGCGCGAGAACTTCGACCAGCCGGTCGGCCAGCCTGCGGGTGGAATAGCGATCCTGTATCTGCCTTGAACCGTCGTGGTACATCGGAATGTCAGCCATGCGTTTCTCCACTCGTGCCGGGACGATGGAGAAAGCTTAGCCCGCACCGCTGCGCGGTTGCCATACGCATATTGGCGTACGGCCTGCCGGACCCCGGGGGTCTGTATCCGGCCTGACCGGCAGTGGTATCGAATTGGACTGATGTGCGATGATGCTGCGCACGGCAAAGCATCCGGAAACGCAATCATGAAACGCGGTAGCTGGTTCAACGCTTTTGCGGCCAACGAGAACAGTGCCCAGGGCCTTGCGCCGCAGTCGCGCGAGGAAATCGCCAAGCTCGACGACGCCCTCTACACATTGTGGAACCTCGGCGACAACGTCATCATCGCCTGGACCTTCAAGGGCAAGGAGTTGCGCTTTCTTTCGGTCCGCCACTACGCCATTCCCGACGCGATTCACGCCGACACGCCGGATCCCGAGCGCACGACGGATACCGTGAAATTCATCAACGGCGTACTGTCGGGACCGAAGTTCCTGGTCCCGGAGATGTTCGAGCGGGTATGCCGCGTCTTCGACGCCACGCCGGAAATCATCAATGTGAATTTCCGCATCGAGTACGACCTGGACATCGAACTCGTCAGCGGCCTGGTGCGCCGCTACAGCGTGTCGCTGGTACTCGGCCGGGCGGTGGTGCTGCTGGACGCAGTGGAGTTCACGCTGCGGTCGCCGCTGGACCAGATGGCCATGCTCAACAGCCTGGCCTACTCGGTGAATTCCGCCTACGGGCAGCTCATGCAGAAGGACATCAAGATCAATTTCGCCCGCACCACCACCGGCGACGGCTTCTACATCTGGAACCGCGCGACGACACCCGAAGCGAACATCGAGCTGTACAAGCTGATGATGATGGTGCTGGCCGACAACGCCGTCGCGCAGCGCAAGGCGCGCAGTTCCTGGGTGCCGAAGCTGCGCGCCGCCTTTCACATCGGCGAACACTATGAATTCCATCAGGTCGAGGGCCTGAACCCGACCACTTTCAGTTACATCGTCGGCCAGGTCACCATCGACCTGTCGCGCATGGTCGAGCGCGCGCTGCCCGGCCAGATCCTGCTCGGCGACTTCCGCATCGAGATGACCGACGAAAAGACGCGGCGCAGGATTCGCTATGACACGCTGGACTTCGTCGAGAACACGGCCGCGACCCTCGACCAGTTGCACGGCATGAACATCTCGGGCGGGAGCATCGACAACATCCGCTGCTATCTCACCGGGCAAAGCCTCGGCTCTGGCCGTTACCTGGTCAATCGCTATTACATCGTCGACAAACATGGCACGTCCAGGACCGTCTACAACGCCAAGATCAACATCCACCGCGAATATGCCGAGCCGATATTTCTGGGCATTCAGACCGAAGATCTGCAGGCCTTCCCGGTTACGCGCGTTGAGTCGCTGAGCCGGGATGGCGAACAGACCGGTTCGTTCTTCGTGAGACCTTGAGGGCGGTGGACGGTGAACGGTGAACAGTGAACAGTGAAGTCTAGTTGTCACTTAAGGCCATTACCGATTACCGTTCACCGTTTACTGTTCACCGTTCACTTCGCAAGCGCCAGCGAGCGAATGAAGTTCAGCAAGTCCCAGATCTCGCTTTCGCTCAACGTGGATTTGAAGGCGGGCATCATCTTCACGCCATTGATGATGCGGTAGGCGACTACGCCATCCGGAAAAATCGGCGGCGGCGCGATCTTGCTCAGGTCGTCGGGACGCCGTGGCAGGGCTGCCGCTGCCACACCGTCGCCGCGCCCTTCGGCGCCATGGCACACTTCGCAATCCTTTGCGAAGAGCTGCCTTCCCCTGGCGATTGACTCCGCTGAGCGCGGGACCGGATTGCGCAGGAAAGCCGATCTCAGCAGATCGGCGTAGTAAATGCCCGAGCCGATGCACACCGCCGCCACGGCGGCCAACGGCCATCTGATCTTCGATCGGTTTCGCATATCGGTGCCGCGGGAGCGTGACGGATGAAACCTATCACGCGACTCCGGCAGCGACAACAGCAATCCGTTGCAGCTTCGCACGGATCGCGCAGCCGCCAGGAACTTTTGTCCGCGGGCGGCCGTCGCAGAAGGGGAGCAACGACGCCGGCGGGAACCCGGCAACCGGCCTGCGGACACGCAATGTCGACCTCACGCCATTCAGGCCGTATAGTCGCCAAGTCCGAACTTTCAACGTGCACGCATGCGCCGGAGCGCCGGCGCGGTTCCGGGAGGACAGTTTGATCGAGTCGTTGCTGCTGGCCGTGACCCGCGTCACGACCGTACTGGACAAGAAGGAAAAAACGAATGCGACCGGTTTCTTTTTCGAACGCGACGGCCGGTTATACCTGGTGACCGCGCGGCACGTATTGAAAGACGAGACGAGCGATCATCATCCGGACAGCCTGCTGATCGAATTGCACGTGGATCCGGAAAATGCCGTCCTGATAACGCAATTCATGATTCCGCTTTTCAGGGACGGGCAGCCGGTGTGGCACGAGGGCGCCGATTCGGCCGGCGAAGTCGATATCGCGGTCGTGGAACTGGACCGCGCGGCGCTGCCGGAGACACTTTCGCTGAAGGCGTTCACCCCCGGTCACCTGGTCAGGCAGTTCGGCGAAATCGAAGTCGGGGCCTCGATCCTCATCGTCGGCTTTCCGCTGGGATTCAAGGATACGCTGCATCACCTGCCGGTGGCCCGGCAGGCGATCATCGCCACCTCCTTCGGCCTGCGCTTCCAGGGCGAAGGTTATTTCCTGACGGACGCGCGCATGCACCGCGGCGCGAGCGGAGCGCCGGTCGTCGCCCGGGCGGCGGCAGCGGGGCAATCCGGCCGCGAAGACCTGTCGTGGCTATTGCTCGGGGTTCACACGTCGCGCATGGACGTGGATAACCGCGATGTCGCGGAAGACGAACGGCTTAACCTGAATTGTGCCTGGTACGCCGACATCATCATGCAGTTGACGCAACCCGACAGGGACGGCTAATCGCCGGAATGCTGCTCCCGATTGCATTGGTTTCGGATTGGGTGCAGGCTAATCCGCGCTTGCCGGGAGTAACCGTCTTGAGTTTTGTCGGTTCCGGATGGTTATAGTTGGCCCGGGAGCGGAGTCCGGGATCTGATGACGCGCTACCAGGAGCTGTCCGAAAAGATCGGGACCATGATCGGACGCAGCGCGGGGTCCGAAAAAAATGAAATTCGTTACGCTGCCATCCGGTGAAAAGATCCCGGCGCTCGGCCAGGGCACCTGGAACATGGGCGACAGACGCGAATCCCGCGCGGAAGAGATTTTCACGCTGCAGCTCGGCCTCGATCTCGGCCTCAAGCTGATCGATACGGCCGAGATGTATGGCGAAGGCAAAGCCGAAGCGCTGATCGGCGAGGCCATTGCCGGCCGGCGCGACCAGGCTTTCCTCGTCAGCAAGGTCTATCCGCACAACGCCTCGCGCAAAGGCGCCGTCGCGGCCTGCGAGCGCAGTCTCGCACGCATGCGCACCGACCGCATCGACCTGTACCTGCTTCACTGGCGCGGCAGCATTCCTTTCAGCGAAACCCTCGAAGGTTTCATGGCGTTGCAGAAAGCCGGCAAGATCCGCTACTACGGCGTAAGCAACCTCGACCTCGACGACATGCAGGAATTGACGTCGTTACCCGGCGGGCATGCCGTGGTTACCGACCAGTTGCTCTACAACCTCACGCGGCGCGGCATCGAGTGGGATTTGTTGCCATGGCTGCGCGAGAAACGTATCCCGGTCATGGCCTATTCACCGATCGAACAGGCGCGGCTGCTGGGCAATCCGAAACTGGTCGAATTCACCAGGCGCCATGGCATGCCTCCGGCGCAAGCGGCACTGGCCTGGCTGATGGCCAAAGGCGACATTATCGCGATACCGAAAACCGGGCGCCGCGAACGCGTGAAAGAAAATCTCGGCGCCCTGGAGCGCGACCTGTCCGCGGACCAGCTCGCGGAACTCGACGGACTGTTTCCGCCGCCGAAAAAACCTGTCCCGCTGGAAATGCTCTAGCGGGACAGGCGAGTGGATAGACAAGGGAACTTTTCGCGGAAAATTACACTCAGTTGTCATGGTCTTCCCGCGGTGAGACATCATGGACAAAGCCTCCCTCGTCTTATTCTGCATCGCGTCATCGTTTAGCTTGGCGGCGTTCGCGCAAAGCACGGATGAAGAAAAATACATCGGCGGTGGCGCTCGAGTGCGGCCCGCATACGAGGGCGCGAACAGCAGCCGCGTTGACCCGATCCCCTATCTGCGGCTTTACGGCGAGCACTTCTTCGCGCGCACGACGCAAGGCATCCTGGAAGGCGGCTGGCGCACGCAATCGTTCGGCGGCGTGGTGTTCGGCGCGCAACTCGCTTACGAGGAAGGCCGCATTGCCGATGAATCCGCATTCCTGTCCGAACATCATCTGGAGGATCTGGACCCCAGCGCATCGCTCGGCCTGCACGCGGAAGGCGACTGGAAACTGGGGCCCGTACCGTTGAATGCGCTGCTGCGCTACAGGCGGGATATCGACTCGGACAATGGAGCGCAGGTCGATTTTCGCATGACTGCGGGCGTCCTTGACTGGAATCGCGTGCGCGCGGCATTGTTCGGTCAGGTCACTTGGAGCGACGGCAAGTCCACGCAGCGCTATTTCGGCATTACGCCGCAACAGGCGGCGGCATCCGGCCTGCCGGCTTACGGTGCAGGCGCCGGAACGCGCTCCTTCCAGCTCGGCCTGCTCGGCGATGTAGACCTGGCAAAACACTGGGTCGGGCTTTGGGGCATTACTTACCAGCAGTTGCAAGGCGACGCCGCGGACTCGCCGCTTACGCAAGAGCGCAACAACTGGTACGCCAACGCCGGCGTTGCTTATCGCTTTTAGCGTCCGCCAAGAGCAGGAGAAAAGTCAAAGCCTGTCTTTCGCGGCACGCAGCACACGATTTCAACTTTCACCTTTCCCTGGGCCTTGCGGCAGTCGGACGCCTGTGGCCAAATCGCGTTTGTCCTCAAGCCCTGCACACCCTCGATCGATCATGGCCGCACACTGGAGCCAGGAACTGCATCAGTTGCTCAAGCAGCAGAATATCCGCCAGGTAAGTTTCGTACCTGATGCCGGCCATACCGCGCTCATCAGGCTATGCGAAGCGGACAAGGCGTTGCGCGCAGTGAGGCTTACCACCGAAGAGGAAGGCATCGCGCTCGCGGTCGGCGCATGGCTGGGTGGAGACAAGAGCGTATTGCTGATGCAGTCGAGCGGCGTGGGCAATTGCGTCAACATGCTGTCGATGCTGTCGGTTTGCCAGATCCCGCTGACGATGCTGGTAACCATGCGCGGCGACTGGGCGGAATTCAATCCCTGGCAGGTGCCGATGGGACAAGCCACCCGGCCGGTGCTGGAAGAAATGGGCGTCCTGGTCAATCGCGCCGATCGCGAGGAAGACATCCTGCCACTCGCGGAAGGCGCGCTTCGCATCGCCTACAACACGTTGCGACCGACCGCCGTGCTGATCGGGCAGCGGCTGCTGGGCGCAAAAACCTTCGACAACTGATTGCTATCGACAACGAATCATGCCCGCAACCGGATCGCCGGACGCAACATCGAGGCTCGAACGACGCGCGGTCGTGAGGATGCTGCTCGCCGATCGCGGTGACTTGCTGGTCGTCGCGGGACTGGGTGCGCCGGCATGGGACGCGACCGATGCGGGCGACCATCCACTGACTTTTCCGCTGTGGGGCGGCATGGGCGGCGCCACGGCGATCGGGCTTGGCCTGGCCCTGGCGCAACCGGGCCGGCGCGTGCTCGTGCTCACGGGCGATGGCGAAATGCTGATGGGCATGGGATTGCTGGCCACGGCCGGCGTGCAACGTCCACGCAATCTTGCCGTAGTCGTGCTCGACAACGAGCATTACGGCGAAACCGGCATGCAGCCCTCGCATACGGCGTTCGGCGTCGATCTCGCCGCCGCCGCAAAAGCGTGCGGCTTTGCTTCTTCATCGTTGGTCACGACGATGGATCAAGTTGCGACCTTGCACGCGGACATCCATCAAGCCGAAGGTCCGCTGTTCGCGCAAATAAAGATTACAGCGGACAAGCTGCCGCTGGTATTGCCGCCACGCGACGGCACACACTTGAAGAACCGTTTCCGCGAAGCCCTGCTCGGGCCGAAGGCCCTCTTCCAGAAATAACGCGACAAGTTCATCGCGCATTTGTCTGCCACCGCGCAATTCATGCGCAGCACGACCTTCACCGCTTCGAGACGCGTGCGCCAACGAGCCTTCCCGGCGCATTGCAAAAATTTCGTCGCAATCCAGCGACCTGCGTGAGTTTTCCTGGCTGGCCTGCAACTCGCGCGCGAGCGGGCGGTCAAGGAAAGTATGAACGGGCGTCTCCGGCACGACGCAGGGGTCCGATCGACCGATCTTTCGCAGGCGCGTCTGACTCCTATTGCGGCATTTCCGTCGGTGTTGGGATGGGAACGGGGTTGCATTGCGGGTGCAAGTGTCCGGCGGTTGATGCCCGGCATCGGTTCCGGTCGCGCGCGCGAGGACCGATACTGCGGCCGCCCAGCAAATTGGCGGCGTGGAATTTGCACATGCTGATTCGTGGCCCTCCGGAACTGCAAAGTCTCTACCTGACTTTTGACGACGGCCCCGACCGGCTGTGGACGCCGCTGATCCTCGATATTCTCGAGGCTGCCGGCGTGACGGCCACGTTTTTTGTGGTCGGCAGGCACGCCCACTCCATTCCCGCAATGGTTCGCCGGGTCGCCGCCGCCGGACACAGCATAGGCAATCACACCTGGAGCCACCGGCATCCCTGGACGATGTCGCCGACTGTCGCGCGCCGCGAAGTGCGCGACGGCACGGCAGCAATTTCCGACGTGCTGGGCTTCGCGCCGGGATTCTTCCGGCCGCCCCACGGCCGGGTACGCCGCTGCATGCTCGACGAAGCCGAGGATGCGGGTCAGACCGTCGTTCTCTGGAGCCTCAGTGCGATCGATTGGGGACCGCTGGGATACGCGGACCGGATCGCCGACAGGCTGGCGAAAGCCAACACGGGAGACATTGTCCTGATGCACGATGGCGGGAACAACAAGCCCGCGCGGCTCGCCGGCGTATTGCCCGCGTTCCTGGAAGTCATGCAGTCCAGCGGTTTGAAGATTCGCTCACTGTGGGACGCCGTACCGGCTGATTCCGACTATTGATTGCGGTTTTTTTGCGATGAGGGGGCAATTGTGCCAACTCGCACCAGCCGCTGCGTTGTTCTCTGCGAACGATTGTGCGCCGCACGCAGGATTGCGCGATTGGCGGCCGCCGCGATGGACCTGACAAAGCGCGAGCCGCGATCGGTATCCATATAGCGGCTCGCCCATATTCTCGGCCAACCCGCGGGCCCGCAACGGCGGCGTCTTTCCAGACCTGAATTCAAACCCGGTTCAGCTCCATCGGGGCATCGTCATCCGCTTCGTCGCCGCTCCGGCGCGCAATCCAGATGATTTCATCGACAAGGTCGGGCAGGAGGGCAACGCAGGTCGTGTAGGGATCTTTCGGAAAGCCGGTAACGGCGGTCGCCATCTTTTCGCAGATCAGCCGTCCGTCCGGCCACATCGTCTGCATGATGAAGACCCCGGCGGCGTCCTGCGACACCGACGTGAGGTGGAATACCGGTTGTTCGATTCCGGCGCGTTGCGCGATCGTGCGGATCGCGTCGTTCAGATATTCCTGCTTGTTCATGATGTCCCCCCAATTCGCGGGTCTGACAGGATGAACGTCAGCTAAGTTCCAAGACAATCTTGCGACACTGATCTTGCAATACGGCAGGGTTGTCGCCTGAGGACGACGCCGCATGTGCGCAAGGTCCGTTCAGCCGCCGCTCAGCGCGGCGACGATCATCACTTCGTCGCCGGCGACCAGGACCCGATCGAGGCGCTCGGCCATTTCGCCGTTGACGAAAAAACGGATATGTTTGCGGATGCGATCCTGCTCGTCCACGATACGGTGGCGCAATCCGGGATAGCGTGTATCGAGCGCTTGCAACAATGCCGCCAGCGACTCGCCTTCGGCTTCGACCTGGCGCTGGGCGCCGGTGTAGGAGAAAAGCGGGCTGGGAATCAGGACCCGGATCAAGCGACGCCGACCGAATAGATATGCGGCAGGTGTTCCGCGATCCGCGACCAGCTTTCGCCGCCATTCACGCCGGCCCAGATTTCTCCGCTGGTGGTGCCGAAATAAAGGTTCGGCGGATCGGCGCTGTCCGCGCACATGGCCTGGCGTTTCACCGTCCACCAGGCGTGCTGCTTCGGCAATCCGCTGTCGAGGCGCTGCCACGACGCGCCGCCATCGCGGGTGCCGAAGACCGCAGGTCGTCCATCCGGACTGGTGCGCGGCCAGACTTCGGTGCCATCCATCGGGAACACCCAGGCGCAGTCCGGGTCGCGCGGATGCAGGACGATCGGAAAGCCGATGTCGCCGATTTCCCTGGGCATGTTCATTCCGATTCTTTGCCACTGCGTAGCCGGACGGTCCAGACGATAGATGCCGCAATGGTTCTGCTGATAGAGCCGTAACGGATTACGCGGATGCAATGCGAGCGTGTGCGGATCGTGGCCGTATTCGAGGTTCGGGTCCGGCAGGAAATCCGCGGCGACGCCCTTGTTCAGCGGGTGCCAGGATTGCCCGCCATCCATGCTCTCGAACACGCCGCCTATCGATATGCCGATATAGAGGTGGCGCGCATCGGTCGGGTCGACACAGATCGAATGCACCTGCGCGCCGTCGGGTCCCGGAAAGATGGCGGGCTTTATCTGCGGATACAGGACGTCGTTGAACCCGGCGACTTCCGTCCATGTGACACCGCCGTCGGCCGAACGGAACAGGCCCGGCGGCGACGTCCCCGCATACCAGACGCCGGGTTCGGACGCATGCGCGGGCGAAAGCCAGAACACGCTTTCCACCGAGCGCCCGTCCTCGCCTTCCGCGGCTTTTTTGAACATGGGTGGTTGCTTCGCCTCGGCCCAGGTCTTGCCGCCATCGTGCGAACGGAACACGGTCGGGCCGAGATGGCCGGTTTTCGCGGCCATCAGCAACGTGCGCGCGTCGCGCGGATCCGCGACGAGGTGATTGACGATGTTGCCAAGAAAATGCGGGCCGTCGAGCTGCCACGTTTTTCGTGCAGCGTCGCCGCGGTAAATGAATGCGCCCTTGCGCGTGCCGACCAGCAGCGTGACAGAGGCAGCCATGCGTGTTACCTCTTGCCTGAATCTGATCCCCGATTGCCAATCATCCCTGGATCAGAACGATATCCCAGACGACAAGTTTTGAATCGGACTCTTCGTTCGCAGTCGGGGACAGGACTTGCGCAATCATCACGCTCATCACCTCCGGAAAAATAGCTGGTGCAAGCAGGCCGCTGCAGGTGCTTACTCGAAACTGAATCCCGGCGTGCGCGTGTAATGATGCAAGCCTTCGTCCTGGATGACGAAAGAACGCATGCGCTGGGCGCCGCTGCTGTGATGCGAGTGCAACAGCGTGGCCGGCGTGATCTGCGCCGCGCCCGTGGACCAGTCCACGCGCTTGCCGTCGATCATCGAGTGAATGCCTTCCCCCTGGATGGCCAATGTCACGGCAGCGCCGTTGTGGCGATGCGGGCGCTGGTCGCAACCCGGCTCCAGCGTATTGATGGCGGTATTGATGGTGGGGATGGTGTTGGAACTCGGTGCCAGTGCGGTAGTTGAAAACTGCACCGAGTTACCAGTTGTGTTCGCGCTGACGGGACGGCGCCAGACTTCCTGGAATTGACACTCGATTTCGGCCGCGGGCCAATACGTGGTCTCGACCACGGCCTGTCCCGGCAACGGCGCGCGCAGCCGCTCGAAAGCCAGCAGCGGTTCGTTGGTGACCGCAAACAGCAGGCAGTTTGCGCTGCCGGCGCGATGCATGGTTTCGCCACCGCCCGGGAAACAGAATACGTCGCCGCTCGTCCAGCCGATGGCGTCATTGCCGTTGCGGCTCTCTCCGCCGCCCGACATGACATAGTAGATTTCCCCCGACGCCGCAAAAGCTGTGCGCAACTGCTCCGTGGCGCGGATCTTCACATAACGGCACAGCAAGGTCGGTGTGGTGGCCGGATACTTCGTTGAAAGGTCGGCGCAGATGTCCAGCGCGATCAAGCCCGTCGGCGACCCGGCATCGAAGGCGCGATCGCGCTCGGCGAGGAATTGACGTATCGGCACCGCGGGCCAGGAAAACGCAAAGCCGTTTTCGTTGATCAGGTAACGGGCGCGGCGGGCGTAAAGGGTTTCCCGATCGGCTTCGGCGCGGACGGCAGTGGCGGTCATGACGGCTCTCCTCATGTTATGCCGCCTAATATACTGCTAATGGCGCAATCGCGTCCGCCGGCGATTCCGTGCTCCGCAATATAGGCACGGAGAAGCTCGCCTTCCGAAACGGCACTGCCGGAACCGCGCGGCTCACTACGGCAGAACCGGCGGGTGATAGGTCAATGTCGACGCGAGGATCCATAGCAGAAATAGCACGAGTGGCACATGAACGATGAATTGCGTGAACGTGTAGCCCACGAGATCACGCGCCTTGAGCCCCAGAACCCCGAGCAGCGGCAGCATCCAGAAAGGGTTGATCAGGTTCGGCAACGCCTCGGCCGCGTTGTAGACCTGCACGGCCCACCCGAGATGGACCTTCAAGTCGATGGCCGCCTGCATTACGTAGGGCACCTCGATGACCCACTTGCCGCCGCCCGAGGGCACGAAGAAACCGAGAATCGCCGAATAGATGCCGATGACTACCGGAAAAGTTTCCGTCGAGGCGATGCCGACGAACAGCGACGCCAGGTAGTGAGACAGCGAGAAGCCGTCGATATTCTTCGCCTCCGTGAGCAGGCTCGCGATGCCGCCGTACAGGGGGAATTGCACCAGGATGCCGGCGGTAGCGGGTACAGCCTTCATCACGGCATCGAGAAATCGCCGCGGGCGCCAGTGCAGCAGCAACCCAAGCATGAAAAACAGAAAGTTGTAGCTGTTCAGGTTCGAAATGCCGACGATGAAACTCTTGCTGCTGAATTCATTCCAGAGCCAGCCGATGCCCAGCGCCGCGATAAGCACGCAGAGGATCGGGCTGTACTCCAGCCATTCGCCAGGGCGCTTGCGCTCGGGCAACGCATCACTTTCGGCGCTGGTGTCGATGCCGAGGTCGGTTGCCGTAAGGGAGCGCGCTTCCGACGGCGCCGAGTAGTAGGCGATTGCAAGCGACACCAGCAGCAGGATGAGGGCCATCAGCATGGACTGCCACGTGAAGATGGTCTCGCTGAATGGAATGACGCCGGTAATGGCGAGGATCGGCTTCGGCAGGCTCGTGGCATTGGCCTGCAGCTGTGCGGCAGATGAGCTGATGCCCAGGGCCCACACCGAACCGAGTCCCAGGTATCCGGCGGCACCCGCCGCGCGGTAGTCCATTTTGAGGTCGCTCCGGCGCGCGAGCGAGCGGACCAATAGCCCGGCGAATACCAGGCTCAACGCCCAGTTGAGCAGTGAGGTAACCATACTCACCAGCGCCACGTAAGCGATGGCCCCGCGTCCTGTTCTCGGCACAGAGGCCAGCGCGTCGATGAGCTTCTTTACGGGCGGGGAAGTTGCCACCACGTAGCCGATGATCACGATGATCGCCATCTGCATCGTGAAGTTCACCAGGCTCCAGAAGCCCGTGCCGAAGGACACCACCACGTTCTTCGGGCCGGCGCCGATCGACAACGCTCCGGCCGCCACGACCAGCACGGCCAGCGCCGTGAACACGAAGGCATCCGGGAACCAGCGTTCGCTCCACTCGGTGACCGCAAACGCCACGCGCTGGAGCAGTCCCTCGCGCGATCCGCCATCCGGCGACACATCGCCCGCTGCCGGGATCTGCGCACGCGAGGCCGATTCGTCAGACTGTTTCATCGCTGCTCCTGTTCAGTTCTTGTTGGAATCGGAGTGCCGGCTTCGCAAGAACTCTGCGGCCGCGGCGGCAAGCTGAATGTCTCATTACTGCGAAGCCTGAACTCTGCGCGACGCGATAGCGGCAAGTCGATGATACCCAATTCGGACGCGAAGCTACTTTGCAGTCCACCCTGCCGCCATTTGTCTGGGCAGATCGGCGGCATTGGCCCTGGGCATGACGAACGGCTGCGTCTGTTCGTAGGCGCGCGCAGCGCGTAGAACCAGCTTGTCGGCGAATTTATTGCCCACCAGCTGCAACGCGACCGGCAATCCTTCGTCGGTGAATCCGCACG
>DASWEZ010000222.1:0-7529 GCA_036394495.1 Burkholderiales bacterium | reverse complement strand
CGACAATGATGACGGCAAGGACGATGAGAATGATCTTGAGCATGATGGCTCTACTCCGATTGGCTTGAATGGCAGGGAGGCTTGCGCTTACGGTGCGACGATGACCATCCACGACACGCCGAAGCGATCGGCGACCATGCCGAAGCGCGGCGAGAAAAACGTTTTGTTGATGGGCATCTGCACCTGGCCGCCGTCACCCAGCACGGCGAACAACCGATCGGCCTCCGCTACGCTCGCCGCCGTGAGCGACAGGGAAAACCCCTCAAAGCTCGGTTTGCCCTTGCAGTTGCCATCGGAAGCCATCACCGTCGTGTCGCCGATGCGAAAGCTGGAGTGCATGACTTTCCCTTCGGAACCCGGCGGAATCATGCCGGGTGGGTGAGGCTCGGGGGCTTCATCGAAGCGCATGAGCATCGTCACTTCGGCGCCGAGCTTGCTGCGGTAGAACTCGATCGCTTCCTCGCAGCGACCGTCGAAGAACAGATAGGGCTGGATCAGCATGGAAGTTCCTTTATCAGGTCCTGGTTGGAGGTGGTTACCGCTTCGCGGCGGCAAGGGCGCGGGTGCGTTCTTCCTGCTCCCTGAGTTCGGGCGTGAACTCGGCGCCGAAATCCTCCGATTCGAACACCTGGCGAATCTCGATCTCGGACTCCGTGCCGGGGAAGGGATTGGGGCTGCGCTTGACCCATTCGACCGCTTCTTCTTTCGACTTCACCTGGAATATCCAGAAGCCCGCGACCAGATCCTTCGTTTCGGGAAACGGCCCATTGATCACGCTGCGCTTCGACCCGGAGAACCTGATGCGCGCGCCTTTCGAACTCGGGTGCAGGCCTTCGCCCGAGATCAGCACACCGGCCTTTGCCAGTTCCTCGTTGTACTTTCCCATCTCCGCCAGAAGCTTTGCGTCAGGGAGCGCGCCGGCTTCGGAATTCTTGTCTGCTTTGACTATCACCATGAATCGCATTGTCCTGTCTCCTTAAAGTTGTGGCCCTGCGTGTGAAGGGCTGCCGACAAACGGGAACGACCCACGGGCCCAGGTCGTCCCCGCGGGATGGCGGCAAGGCGCTCCCGACGTGAACCAGTACCGGTGGCATTATTTCTTCTTGCGGCTGCCGGCTTTCCCCTTCTTCTTCTCTTTCGTCTGGATTTCGCGCAAATAAGCATCCAGGCGGTCGAAACTTTCTTCCCAGAACTTCCGATACCGTTCCACCCAATTGGAGATGTCCTTGAGCGGCGCCGCCTCGAGCCGGCACGGACGCCATTGCGCGTCGCGGCCGCGTGAGATCAGCCCCGCGGATTCCAGCACCTTGAGATGCTTGGACACCGCGGGAAGGCTCATCTCGAACGGCTCCGCCAGATCGTTTACGGACTTTTCCCCTGAAGCGAGGCGGGCAAGGATGGCGCGCCGGGTGGGGTCAGCAAGGGCTGCGAACGTGCTGCTGAGGCGGTCGGGGGTCATGCTTTGAATTTCACTCTCCAGTTAATTAACCTGGTGGTTAAATATACCAGCCGGAAATATCCTGTCAAGGCAAATTGAAAGGCCGATGCCGGGAAATGTGCGCCGCTCAGCAGCGCCACGCCGGCGCAGTCGCAAAAATCGTGCAATGCACCTGGACCGCTATCCGCTGACTATATTGAGGATGTTGCCGTCCGGATCCTTGAACCAGGCGACCTTCATGTCTGCGCCGACATACACATCGCCTTCACGCTTCAGTTCCGGCATATCGTAATGCTCGAAGCTCACACCCTTGGCCTTCAGCTTGCTGACAAAGCCTTCGACGTCATTGCCGACCACCCAGGTCAGGGCCGTGGCCTGGTTGGTGCCGGCGAACTTCGATCGATATACGTTGATGGTGGAGTTCCCGCTCTTGTAGGCGACCAGTTCATCGCCTTCCGCCCCGATTTTCTTCAGGCCGAGCGTGCCTTCGTAGAATTTCCTCGCCGTTTCCATGTTCCTGACCGCAATCATGGCGGCTGCATCCTTGTTTCCCAACATGATCATCTCCTCGGTTGACGTTATCTCCCATTCCAGTCTGTGCAATCCGGATCTTCTGCGACGGTGGCCACGCATTCAAAACTCCACGATGACCTTGAATCCGCCGTAGACCATGCGCCTGGCGTCGAAGGGCATGGCGCCGGGAGTCATCATGTCCGCCAGGCGCGGATCCTTCATGACTTTTTTGTTGATGCGATCGCGATCCGCGCGTGACTTGTACACAATGTATGAGAACACCGCGACCTCGCCGCGCCCGAGCTTCACGCTTCGCGGGAACGACGTTAGTTTTCCCGGCTTCACGTCATCGGAAAGGCACTCCACGTACTCGAGCGCGCCATACTCCATCCAGATTTTTCCCGCCCTGCGGGCGATGCGACGGTACGCCGCCAGGTTTTTCTTCGGTAAGGGCAAAACGAAGCCGTCAACGTAGCGCATGGATGCTCCTTTCTACCTATGCGGCCGGGGCCGTTATTTCTGCAGAAAGCGCTCGAGCTTGGTGAAACTGCCGGCCCAGCCAAATGCATGCCGGTCGCGCGCCGCAACGTCGAAGAACTGTTCGTGGAGCATATTGAATTCGGTGCCCTCTCCCGAAGGCCGGAAACTCAGAGTCACGAGCGATTCACGCTCGGGAGTGCTCTTCCAGGCCCAGGTAAACACCAGCTTGCTGTGCGGTAGCACTTCCCGGTACACGCCACTGACGTCGTGCTGCTCGCCATCGAGCGTGCTGAAGATGACATGAAAGCGGCCACCCACGCGCACATCCGTTTCGGCAAACGAGACTTCCCCCTCGTCCGGCCCGAACCAATGTTTCAGCGCCTGCGGCTCAGTCCAGGCGCGCCAGACTTTTTCCGGCGCGACGGGAAAAATACGGGTGAGGGAGAGCGATGGCTTTTCCTGGATCTGGCTGGCCATGGATGTCGGCTCCTGATTCGATTGACCCCGGTCATTACGACCAGTTCACTGCCATTACTATTTATCTTTGGCAGGATGAGGCCGGCCTGCTCTGTGCTTGCGCAGAGCGTTTTATGACGCCGCATGGCGACATGCCGTGCCGCACGTTGCGTAATTATTTAAGGAAGGGATATTTCGGGGATGCTGCGATCTGGAGCGCACACACATTGCGCGCTTCCACGGGAAGGCGCCGGTTCAGCGCCGGATCGGGTGCTGCGGATCGGCCTCGCGGATGACTTCACCATCGATGATGCGTCCGCCGGGCGGCCGCTCTCGCAACTGCTGGCGCAGAGCGCGTGTTTTCCACCACAGGTAGCCTCCGGCCACCAGCGCAACCGCCGTCACGGCCGCGAAAACCAGGATCGAGAACATGAATGCCACGACAAGCACCGCGGCGCTTACTACAGTCGTAAGGATCCTGCCAAGCAATCCTGATGCAGGCGCGCGAAGGCGCGGACCGTTTCCGCCGAGCCTGAATTGTTCGTTGTTTGTAAGCATTTGTTTCCGTTGACGTGAAGAGGGTCGGTCAGTTTGATATGGGGGACGGCGCAAAGGTTCTCAAGACCCCGACCCCCGGAGATAAAGACAAGGGAACACCTGAAGCGCGGCAGGGAAGATATGAAGCAAAAGACGAATGACGAAAGAGGGACCTACTTCTTGAAAGCTTCGATATAGCGCTCGGGGACGAAGCCGACCAGCAGGGCCTTGTCGTTCTCCAGCACCGGACGCTTGATGAGGCTCGGGTTCTCGCTCATCAGTTTCAACGCCTTGCTCTCGTCGAGATGCGCCTGTTGTGTCGGGGAGAGCTTGCGCCAGGTGGTGCCGTGCGTATTCAGTAGAACTTCCCAGCCGACCTGATTCGACCAGACCTTCAGACGGGGGAGGTCGATGCCCGCAGTCTTGTAATCGTGGAAATCATAATGAATGCCATGACCGTCCAGCCAGGCGAAGGCCTTCTTCATGGTTTCGCAGTTCTTGATGCCGTAGATCGTTGTCATCGTGAACGAGGCCCCCACAGTGCCCGGACGTGTCTGTTGAAAGGCTAATTGAAGCATAGCTCGCGATTGGGCGCCGGACAGGCTTGCCGCGCCGCATTGCCATTGACATACGAACAGTAATATCATACATTTCTGTTATATCAGAAATAACAGGAGAAACGCTATGGAACTCACGCCGGTCATGCAGCGCTATGTTCTCCACTGGGGCGAAATGGGTGCGCGCTGGGGGACCAGCCGGTCCGTGTCGCAGATTCATGCCTTGCTCTACCTGTCCCCGCTGCCCCTCACCGCGGAAGAGATTTCGGACACCCTCTCGATTGCCCGCTCCAACGTAAGCACTTCCCTGAGGGAGTTGCAGTCCTGGAGGCTGGCGCACCTGACCCACGTCATGGGGGACCGCCGGGATCACTTCGAAGTACGCAAGGATCTGTGGGAAATGGTGACGACCATCGTGGAGGAGCGCAAGAAACGCGAGATCGATCCCACGCTCACCGTCCTGCGCCAGTGCGTGGTCGAGGCCTCGGACGATCGCAAGACCGATCCCGAGGTCAAAGCCCGGCTGGAGGAAATGCTCGAGTTTCTCGAACTCGCCAGCAACTGGCACAACGAATTGAAGCGACTGCCCAAACCGGTACTGGTGAAGTTGATGAAGCTCGGCGCGAAGGTCGCCAAGTTCATCGGCGGCTGAAGGCCGACCGCGCTGGATCCGATCATGTTTCGATTCGCTATCAGGAGAAACTGCCATGGAAGTTGCCTATACGCTTCTCGCCGCGCAAGGAATTCTGGGAGCCTGGGATAACCTATGGAACCACGAATATAAAGTCGGGCTGGCGCGACGAGCCGGGGCGCGCGCGGAACTGGTTCTCCATGCGTTGCGCGCGGCACTCTATGCGCCGGTGTTCGTGGTATTCGCATGGCTGGAGCTGACCGGCTGGTATGCCGCAGTATTCGCGGGGCTGCTGGCCACCGAAATCGCAATCACGCTTCTCGACTTTGTCGAAGAGGACCGGAGCCGGGAGCTGCCTGCGAATGAACGGGTCCTGCATACCGTTCTGGCAATCAACTTCGGCGCTTTTCTCGCTGTACTCGTTCCGCAGCTCTGGCTGAATGTCCAGCAACCGACCGCTGCCGTAGTGATGGACAGGGGGATATGGTCGTGGTTGTTCAGCGTATTCGCGCTTGGCACGGCTGCGTGGAGCTTGCGCGATGCGATCGCCGCCTTTCGCAACAGTCCTCCCGATCTTGCGACCTGGCAAAGACGGCAACTGGCGGTGCGGCGCTGCGTGCACCCCAAAGTGATACTCGTCGCCGGAGGTACCGGATTTGTCGGACGGCATCTGTGCTGGCGGCTGATCGAGAAAGGACATCGGGTCATCGTCCTTGCGCGCGACCGCGCGAAGGCCGTCGATTTGTTCGGCTCGTATGCACGACCCATCATCGACCTGAAGGAAATCAGGTCCACGCAACGCGTTGACGCGATCGTCAACCTGGCCGGGGAGCCTATCGCGGGATGGTGGTGGACGGCGTGGCGTAAGGCCCTGCTGGTCGAAAGCCGCGTGGGCATGACGCGCATGCTGCTCGATTGGGCGCAAGCACGCGGTGTAAAGCCCGCCGTGCTGGTCAATGCTTCCGCCGTGGGTTGGTATGGCGCGCGCGGCGACGAGCCCCTCGACGAAAGCGCGCACGGTGGCGACGATTTCCCTGCGCGCTTGTGCCGTGCCTGGGAAAGGGAAGCCCTGGTCGGCGGCAACATCGGCATACGCGTGGTGACTTTGCGGCTGGGCCTCGTGCTCGGTCATGGCGGTTTGCTTGCACGCTTGCTGCCGACGTTCGGACTTGGATTGGGTGCGCCGTTTGGCCGCGGCAACCAATGGATGCCGTGGATTCACATTGACGATGCAGTCGATATTTTCGCGCTTGCGTTGCGGGACGTCCGGCTGAGCGGTCAGGTCAACGCCGTTGCGCCGCAACCGGTGACCAACCGGCAATTCTCGCAACTGCTCGCTCGCACGCTTCGCCGGCCGTTGTGGCCGGCAATTCCGGCAGTGGTGTTGCGCACGGTACTCGGCGAGCTTGCAACGTTGTTCGTCGATGGACAGCGCGTGCTGCCGGTGAAGCTGATCGGCATCGGCCATCGCTTTCGCCATCCGGCGCTATCGTCCGCGTTTTCGGACCTGATCGGTCGTGAAGGATCTACATCATTACGGACGGCATCCGATCATGGCTAGCTGCCTTTACGGTGCGACGCTGATGGGCGGGAAGTTGGGACCGACGCTGCAATGTTTCGACGAGTCGGTGCGGACCATGCATGCGGTCCTCGATGCGAAGGTAGTCTTCGGATACACCGACATCGATTGCGGCACGAGTCCGCTGGCCGGCCTGGTGAGTTGGCTCTTCGGATTTCCAGCGCCGGGCCGAGCCTTGCCGACAGCGATTACGGTAGTCAGCGATGGCGCGTGCGAGATCTGGCATCGCCGCTTCGCCAATCAACCGATCCTGACCAGGCTCGAGCCTGGTCGCTCGGCCCAGCCGACGATCGTTGAACGATTCCGCTTCGGTGTGGCCTTCGACCTCAGGGTACTGGAACGCGATGGCCGGTTGCGTTTCGAAGTGGTCGGCATGCGCATTTTCGGCATCCCGATGCCCCAGTGGCTATGGCCGACCCTCACTGCCGAGGAATGCGAAGAAAGCGGTGGTTTCCGCTTCGATATCGATATCGGAATGCGCTGGACCGGCAGGCTGATCCGCTATCACGGATGGGTCCGCGCCGGTGGCTGAGGAGAAGCAGGGGCTAGGGAAGAACAAGGGGCTAGCGATTCGGGATTCAGGCGATTAATTTCCCCCCTAGCCCCTACAACGTAAAGATCTTGCCCGGATTCAGAATATTCTGCGGGTCGAGCGCCCTCTTGATCTGGCGCATCACGCTGACCGCTTCGCCGTGTTCGGCGACCAGGAATTTCTGTTTGCCCAGGCCGATGCCATGTTCTCCGGTGCAGGTGCCGTCCATCGCCAGCGCGCGCATGACCAGACGATCGTTCAGGCGTTCGGCTTCCTCGAGTTCCTTCGGATCGTCGCGATTGATCAGGAAGCCGAGATGGAAGTTGCCGTCGCCGACATGGCCGACCAGCGGCGCGATCAGGAAACTCTCCTTCAAGTCCTTTTTGGTTTCCATGATGCATTCGGTCAACCTGGAAATCGGCACGCAGACGTCGGTCGCCCAGATTTCGCAACCCGGACGCAGCGCCTTGTTGGCGTAGGTCACATCGTGGCGCGCCGTCCAGAGCGCGTTGCGCTCTTCGGTTTTGGTCGCCCATTTGAATTCACCGCCGCCGTGTTCCGCGGCGATCGACTGCACCATTTCCGCCTGTTCCTTGACGCCGGCGTCGGTGCCGTGGAATTCGACGAACAGCGTGTCCTTGACCGGATAGCTGAGCTTGGAGAACTTGTTCACCGAATCCATTTGCACGTCGTCGAGCAACTCGATGCGCGCGACCGGAATGCCGAGCTGGATGGTCTGGATGACGGTGTTGACCGCGCCTTCGATCGAATCGAAGGAACACACCGCGGCGGCCATGGCTTCGGGA
>DASWEZ010000221.1:0-2523 GCA_036394495.1 Burkholderiales bacterium | reverse complement strand
GGGTGAGGAAAAAAGTGTGTCCGGCAATGAAACTGGTTGGGGGCAATCGGTAGAGGGCCGTCGTGACGGGGACGACGGCGACGTCAAAGGCTTCGTGCGTGATCTGATAGAGCGTGGCGAGACGCTCAGAGATCAGATCCTGATGCGGCGAAAAACTGTCGTAAGGCAGTGTTTCCCAATCGGGCAGCAGAAATATCCGCAGTTCGGGCGCGAAGAAAGCCAGTTCCGTGCGCAGGCGTTCGGCGTCCTGTGCGGTCTCTGTCAACACCAGCAGCGGCCTGGCGCTGCGCAAAAGCGTGGCCAGCGCCAATGCGTCGGCGGAATCGTGCAGTAGTGGAAGTCTCGTGCGTGCTCCCGAAGCGGGAGCGGGGTGGGGCAGTTGCATCGTTGCAGCCTGGAAATGAGCCGCAATTATAGTGGAAGCCGGCACTTTGACGGCCCGACAGGACCGTGTTCAGGAGGTTCGCGACGAAACCGGGGAAGTCCGGCCGAACGACGCCAGCAGCGCGCCGATGATGGCGAGCGTGAGCACATAGACGAGCGCCTGGATTCCCGCGGGGCGCGCGATATAACCGATCAGCACATGCAGGAATTGCCCGGCGATCGAACCCTCGTCGAGCAGCCAGGAAGTGTCCCAAAGCGATTCGGACAAGGCAGGAATCAGGCCGGCCTGCACCAGAAAGCCTGCCGCCTGCGAGGCCAGTCCGGCGCACATAAACAGAATCAACGCGCCGGTGACAGTGAAAAAAAGGCGCAAGGGGACGCGCAGCACGCCCGCATACAGCGAAACCCCCACCAGGATGCCGGACACCAGACCGATGGCGCTGCCCGCCAGCATTGCACCGGTTTTCTCTCCACCGGCGGCGATGCCATAGAGAAACAAGGCCACTTCGGAGCCCTCGCGCAATACCGCCAGCGCAATTGCGACGCCAAGCGCCCAGGCCGAAATCCTGCCGATCACAATGTCGTTGCCGAGGGCTTTCATGCGTGCGGCCATTTCGCGGCCATGCCGGCTCATCCACACGTTGTGCCATCCGAGCATCAGAACCGCGGCGCCGAGGATCGCGGCGTTGAGTATTTCCTGGCCGACGCCCGAGGCTGCCTCCGTGATCGTGCCGGCCAGCGCTGCTACTACGACCGCACCCAGCGCACCGGCCGCTATTCCGCCTGCGGCAATGAGCCTGCTTCCCGGCACGCCGCGGCTGGCGGCGAGCACGATCCCTATGATCAGCGCGGCTTCCAGGACCTCCCGGAAGACGATCAGCGCGGCGGCGGACACGAGTGTTTATTATTTTGCGACGATGCGGCCCTGGGCCGTGGACTCGTGGTATTCGCCGAATATTTCATACGTCCCCGGCTTCAGCGGTCCGATCTTGACGGTGACCTTCGAATTTCCAGGAACCACTTTCTCGCGCTTCAACGAATGGCTCTCGAATTCTTCAGGCGCGGCGTCCTGGTTGTCGACGATCAGCGTGATCTTCTGGCCGGCCGGAACCTGGAGTTCCTGGGGAACGATGCGGTGATCCTTGAACACAATGGTGAAACTCTCTTCCGCCAAGGCGGGATTGAAAGGCGAAAGCACGACAGCCAGCAGGGCAACGGGGAAGCATTTGCGGATGAGCATGGCTCGAGGCGAAAGTGAAGATTGAAAGGATGCAAATGATATTCGTTTTCATTTGGGTGTCAAGATGGATTAACATCGCGGGCAGCCTTGGCGGCAACGGTTGCCGGGGCTTGATCGACAACCGATAATGCGAGCCTTTCGCCGACCCATGTCCCGCTATCTCGCCGTCATCCCCGCAGCCGGCACCGGCAGTCGTGTCGGTGGGACACTGCCCAAGCAATATCTCGTGGTCGGCGGCCATCCGCTGTTGTATTTCGCCATTGCACGCATGCACGCACACGCCGCCATCGAGCGCGTCTGTGTCGCACTGGCGCCCGAAGACCCCCTTTTCGAGACGCATGACTGGACGCCGTTTGCCGCCAAGCTGGCGCCGCTGTATGTAGGTGGGAATTCGCGCGCCGCCACCGTGCTCAATGCCCTCGAGGCCATTTCCGGCGAGGCCGATGCCGATGACTGGATCCTGGTCCACGACGCCGCGCGACCCTGTTTGAGTGCGCTCATGCTGGACCAGCTTATCGACGGAGTCGGAGATGATCAGGCGGGCGGGTTGCTGGCGGTCCCGGTTGCCGATACGCTCAAGCGCGCGGACAACGATCAGCGTTCGATCCGTACCGAGTCGCGCAGCGGATTGTGGCAGGCACAGACGCCGCAAATGTTCCGCTACGAGGTGCTCTTGCGCGCGTTGCGTTCCTGCGATCCGGACCAGGCAACGGACGAGGCCGCGGCGATCGAAGCGCTAGGCTTGCGACCGAAGCTCGTGCAATGCGATTCAACCAACCTCAAGGTTACGCACGCGCAGGACCTCGCGCTCGCCGAGTTGATCCTGAAGAACACATGAGCCGCCAAGACGCCAAGAGCGCCAAGAATGAGCCAAGTCTCGATGTAGACATACTGGCTCG
>DASWEZ010000220.1:0-4883 GCA_036394495.1 Burkholderiales bacterium | reverse complement strand
AACGTGGACTTCAACATCGGTTCCGAGGATTCGCAAGCCACGACTACCGACATCGACCTGGGGGAGAGCCCGTTCGACAGCACCCAGATCATCGATCCGGCCCCAGAACAGGCGCATGACTCCACGGTCACTTTCGACGTGGCGGCGGCTCCCGCGATGGATTTCAATGTCGACCTCCCCGCTGCCGGGGTTCCCGCGCCAGAGGCATCCCACACCGCCAGTGCCTCGGGACTTGATTTTGACATCGACCTGAATTCGCTAACTTCATCCGCTCCGGTCGCAGCCGCGGCCACGGCGCAAGAACCGGCCAGCGGCGGCCTGGATTTCGACATGAGCGAGTTGTCGCTGGATGCGACAGGCGAACCTCGGATGGAAAGCAGCTCGTCGGCACCGGAGCTCGATTTGTCCGGAATCAGCCTCGACCTCGGCACGGAAACGGCGCCGGTGATCTCGCCGACGGGCAAGGACGACCACTGGTACGACGTGCAGACCAAGTTCGACCTTGCCAAGGCCTATCAGGAGATGGGCGACAAAGACGGCGCGCGCGAAATCCTCAAGGAAGTCCTGCAGGAAGGCGACGCCGAGCAGAAAACGGCCGCCCAGTCGGTTCTTTCCAGCTTGGATTCCTGATCGTCGGACCGGCGGGGCGGGTTTGACGCCGCCACGGCTTGCTGCACAATCCCCCTTCATGCAACCGGCAGCGACGTGCTGCGGTACGTTCATTTGCGGAGCCTGGCTTGAGAATCGTCCTTGGGGTGGAATACGACGGCAGCGCATTCTGCGGCTGGCAAAGCCAGCCCCAGGCGTGCGGTGTCCAGGACGCCCTCGATCGAGCGCTCACGGGAGTAGCGAGCGAGCCTGTGGTCTCTTCATGCGCGGGCCGCACGGATGCGGGCGTGCACGCGCTGGCGCAGGTGGCGCATTTCGACACGGCAGTCCAACGACCGCTCAGCGCATGGACGCGGGGAACGAACGCGCTATTGCCCGAAGGAGTCGCCGTGACCTGGGCAAGGCAGGTCCCGAATGAATTCCATGCGCGTTTCTCCGCCACCGGCCGGCGCTACGTCTACTGGTTGCTCAGCCGGCCGCAGCGTCCCGGGTTGCTGCATCAACGTGTGGGTTGGTTTCATCAGGCGCTCGATATCGATGCCATGCTGCGTGCTTCGCGCTGCCTGATCGGCGAACACGATTTCAGTGCTTTCCGGGCCGCTGAATGCCAGGCAAAAACACCGGTAAAAGTGCTCAAGGAACTGCACATGTCCCGGCGCGGCGAAATGATTCGCTTTGATTTTTCGGCGGACGCTTTCCTGCAGCACATGGTGCGCAACATCGTCGGCAGCCTGGTGTACGTCGGCTGTGGCCGGCAACCTTCCGCCTGGCTGGAGGAACTGCTGCAAAGCCACGACCGCACTCGTGCGGCGCCCACTTTTTCTCCAGCCGGCCTCTACCTCGCCGGCGTGGACTACGACCCGGTCTGGGCGCTGCCGCCGCAACCGGACGTCGAATCCATCGAGGATGCGATATTCGCAGGCGCCTGAATCGAGCGAGACCGCCATGGCAACCGCCGTCAAAATCTGTGGGATCACCCGTGTGGAAGATGCGCTCGCTGCGGCGCATGCCGGCGCGCATGCGGTCGGGATGATCTTCTATGCCAGCAGTCCGCGCCTGGTGTCGCACGACATCGCGCGCCGGGTGGTGGACGCACTGCCGGCATTCGTCACGCCCGTCGCCCTGTTCGTCGATGCCAAACCGGCCGAGGTGCAACGTGTCATCGGCGAAGTCAAACCGCAACTCCTGCAGTTTCACGGCGACGAGACCCCGGAATTCTGCGAAAGCTTCGGCATGCCCTACATCAAGGCGGCAAAGGTCCGGCGAGGGGTGGATTTGTTACAATACGCGCGCCGTTACCGGAGCGCGAAAGGTCTTCTGCTCGACGCATTCGTGGATGGCAGCCATGGCGGTACGGGATCCACCTTCGATTGGGCGCTGATTCCGGATCAACTTCCCCTGCCGCTGATACTTGCAGGCGGCCTGAATCAAGACAATGTCGCCGAAGCGATACGTCGTGTTCGCCCTTGGGCGGTTGACGTCAGCAGCGGGGTCGAAGCGGCAAAAGGCATAAAGGATGCGGCCAGGATAGCCGCTTTCATCCGAGGAGCGAGAAATGCAGATGTATGAGGCATTGAAGGCCTACAACCTTCCCGACGAACAAGGCCATTTCGGACCCTACGGCGGCGTGTTCGTCGCCGAGACGCTGATGCACGCGCTCGATGAACTGCGCACGCAATACGATCTGATGCGCAAGGATCCCGCGTTCGTCGCGGAGTTCGAGTCCGAACTCAAACATTACGTCGGCCGCCCCAGCCCGGTCTACCACGCCAAGCGCCTGTCGCAGCATTGCGGCGGCGCGCAGATCTGGTTGAAGCGCGAAGATCTCAACCACACCGGCGCGCACAAGATCAACAACACCATCGGCCAGGCGCTGCTCGCGAGACGCATGGGCAAGAAGCGCATCATCGCGGAAACCGGCGCCGGACAGCACGGCGTGGCATCGGCCACCGTGGCTGCGCGCTTCGGCATGGAATGCGTCGTCTACATGGGTTCGGAAGACATCAAGCGCCAGTCGATGAACGTATTCCGCATGAAGCTGCTGGGCGCCACAGTGGTGCCGGTGGAGAGCGGTTCGAAGACCTTGAAGGACGCGCTCAACGAAGCCATGCGCGACTGGGTCACCAACGTCGAGAACACTTTCTACATCATCGGCACTGTTGCCGGTCCGCATCCTTATCCGATGATGGTGCGCGATTTCAATTCTGTCGTGGGGCGGGAGCTGCGCACGCAAATGCCGGAGGCGATCGGGCGTCAGCCGGATGCCATTCTCGCCTGTGTGGGCGGCGGATCGAATGCGATCGGCGCCTTTTATCCCTACATCGAAGACAAGGATGTGCGCCTGATCGGCGTGGAAGCCGGCGGACTCGGTCTTGCGTCGGGCAAGCACGCTGCAACGCTGTGCGCGGGCAAGCCCGGCGTTTTGCACGGCAACCGCACCTATCTGATCCAGGATGAAAACGGACAGATCATCGAGACGCATTCGATCTCGGCGGGCCTGGACTATCCCGGCGTCGGGCCGGAGCACTCGTGGCTCAAGGATTCCGGCAGGGCCGAGTACGTTGCCATTACCGACGATGAAGCGCTGAATGCCTTCCACACGCTGACGCGCATGGAAGGCATCATGCCCGCGCTCGAATCGGCGCATGCCGTCGCCTATGCGATGAAGCTGGCACCCTCCCTGTCGAAGGACAAAGTGCTGCTGGTCAATCTGTCCGGCCGCGGCGACAAGGACATGAATACCGTTGCCGAACGTTCCGGCCTGAAGTTGTAAGTGCGAGCGGTTGATTTTCCCTCGTCCCTCGTCCCTCATCCCTCGCCCCTCGTCCCTAAGACATGTCCCGCATCGCTGAAACGTTCAGGAAACTGCAGGCGCAAAAAAAGAAAGCGCTGATTCCCTTCGTCACCGCAGGCGATCCATCGCCCGCGATGACCGTGCCGATCATGCGCGCCCTGGTCGCCGCCGGCGCCGATATCGTCGAACTGGGCGTGCCGTTCTCCGATCCGATGGCCGATGGGCCGACGATCCAGCGCTCCAGCGAGCGGGCGCTCAAGCACAATGTCGGATTGAAGGACGTGCTCGGATTCGTACGCGAATTCCGCACTTCGAATGCGAACACACCGGTGGTGTTGATGGGTTATGCGAATCCCATCGAGGCGATGGGCTATGAAGCTTTCGCGGCTTCGGCGCAGGAGGCCGGCGTCGACGGTGTGCTGGTCGTCGACTATCCGCCGGAGGAAAGCAGGCAGCTCGTCGAGTTGCTGAAGCAGCGCGGCATCGATTCGATCTTCTTGTTGTCGCCGACGTCCGAAGACGGCCGCATCCAGCAGGTCGGCCGCATGGCAAGCGGGTATATCTACTACGTTTCGCTCAAGGGCGTGACCGGCGCGGCCAACATCGACTTACAGGAAGTGGCGGCGAAGCTTCCGCAGATTCGCTCGCACATCAAGCTGCCGATCGGCGTAGGCTTCGGCATCCGCGATGCGCAGACCGCCAGGGCGATCGCGTCGATATCGGATGCGGTGGTCATCGGCAGCCGGCTGGTGCAGGAGATAGAATCGTCCAGTCCCGACCAGGTGATCGGCAATCTGTCGAATTTGGTCGGCGGCATCCGCCGGGCGATGGACGAGGTTTGATGCGCAAAGGCGCCGAAGCCATTGCAGGACAGCGCAGCTGGACGGGGACGCGCCGGTTGCAATGCATTCGTCAGCCACTAAGGACACTTGAATGAGCTGGTTGCAAAAACTGCTTCCGCCGAAAATCAAGCGCACCGCGGGCGCCGTCAAGAAGGCGGTACCCGAGGGCTTGTGGAGCAAATGCGAAGTCTGCGAAACGGTGCTCTACCGCGCCGACCTCGACAAGAACCTGAATGTCTGCCCGAAGTGCGGTCACCACAACCGGCTCACCGCGCGAGAACGCATCGACCTGACACTCGACCCGGAAGGCCAGTTCGAGATCGGCGCCGAAGTCGAGCCGATCGATTTCCTGAAATTCGTCGACAGCAAGCGTTACACCGAACGCCTAGTGCAGGCCAGGACCGAGACCGGGGAAGAGGATGCCCTGGTAGTCATGCAGGGCTCCATCAAGAATGTTCCGCTGGTTGTTGCCGCATTCGAGTTCCGTTTCCTCGGCGGTTCGATGGGTTCGGTGGTCGGCGAACGTTTCGTGCGCGGCGTGCAGAGTTGTTGCGAACAGAATCTCCCGTTCGTGTGCTTCACGGCCAGCGGCGGGGCGCGCATCAGCAGCGTGATCACGCTGACGAGCTTGTCGCGCA
>DASWEZ010000219.1:0-3224 GCA_036394495.1 Burkholderiales bacterium | reverse complement strand
GTCGAGCTCTGTTATGCCGATATTTGCTGGATTATCCGAACGAGCTCGTTCGGCGAGCTTCGCAACAAGCGAATTCCGGTTCTGTGCGATCTTGTTAGGTTCATCGCGAAAGATGCGCGCGACTTCGCGCAATACGTCGGTGAATGCGACGCGGCCGTATTGCGATGTCTTCGGAAAATATGTGCCGCCCCAGAACGGCGAGCCATCGGGCGCGAGAAACATCGTCAGTGGCCAGCCGCCCCGCTCGCCTAACAGATGCAACGCGTTCATGTAGATCTGGTCGATGTCGGGTCGTTCCTCGCGATCGACCTTGATTGAGACGAACAACTCGTTCATCGCCGCAGCGGTGGCTTCATCCTCAAAGCTCTCATGCGCCATGACGTGGCACCAATGGCACGCGGCATAGCCGACCGAGAGCAGAATCGGTTTGTTGGTTCGCTTCGCCTCCGCAAGCGCGTCGGGTCCCCACGGCCACCAGTGGACCGGATTGTGCTGATGCTGCAGCAGATAAGGCGATGTCTCGCGGGAGAGGCGGTTTTGGTGAAGAGCGTCCAGTGCCGAGGCCATCCATAACCGTACCCCGAATCGGAATTCAGTAAAATCCGCAATCACCGGTCGTGGATGTGACACTCCTGCTAATTGAGTCTCGACCACGCGCGAATTTGCGTTGCGTTCAATCCGAAATGCCAAACTATTGAAGAAGCGCACGACCCCGTGGAAGTTTGTCGGCTTCACTGACGCGAATATTCGCGGTCCGAACCGGCTGCCTGCGAGGGTCAACCGGGGTCCGCTTCGGTCACTCCTTTTGCCCGCCGAAAAAAACGTAGCGGGCGACACGCGGTGCGACTACGCCGGGATGGGATAACTGCCCGTCTTTCCTGCAGTTTCAATTTCTTGACCATACGGGGTCTTTCACCGTAGCCGAAACGACATATTCGTGGATGCCAATTTTTTGGCCATACGGGGAAGGCCGGAAAAGCGCAAATATTCACGCGAGTCCGGGAGTAATATGGGGAATCCCGGTATAAAAGTCCGTACGTGGTTAGGATCGTCTTCCGTGGACGATGCCTCACGCAAGGGAGCCGCAGACTCATGAGAGTACGTTTCTGGGGAACGAGGGGGTCGATCGCCACCCCTGGGCCGGGCACGAACTACTTCGGCGGCAATACCTCCTGCGTCGGGCTGACCACTGCCAACGGCGACCTTCTAATTCTTGACTGCGGCACCGGTGCGCACCGGCTGGCCGCCGAGTTGATGGCCCAAGGCAAGAAAGCCATTACTCGAACATTCTCCTCGGACATACGCACTGGGATCACATTCAAGGCTTTCCGTTCTTCAGCCCGGCCTTCGTCAAAGGGAACTCCATCGCGATCTATGGCCCGGAAGGCAGCCGCGGCTCGCTGCATGACGTGCTGGCCGGCCAGATGGAGTTCACTTACTTCCCCATTGAGTTGAACCAGCTGCCGGCCGCGATCACCTACCCCGACCTGACCGAGGGCATCCACACAATCGGCGGCGCGCGGGTCGCGACGCAATTTCTCAATCACCCGGTCATGACGGTGGGCTATCGGGTCGAAGTCGACGGCGTGGTGCTGGTGTACCTGGTGGACCACGAGCAGTTCTCCGCTGAGCTCTGGCGCGCCGGTGCCGTGCCGGGCCGCATCGAGTCCATCCTGCACGAGGGAGACCGCCGGCACGCCAAATTCATGGCTGACGCCGATCTCGTGATCCACGACGCCCAGTACACGCCCGAGGAGTACGGCCCAAAGAAAACCTGGGGGCACAGCACGTACGACTACGTGGTGCAAATTGCCGCGGCGGCCGGCGTGCGGCGGGTCGCACTGACCCACCACGATCCGAGCCACGACGACCACTTCGTCGCGGACATCGAGCGCAAGGCCCGCACCCTGGCCTTGCAACTCGGGACGGGACTCGATGTCTTCTGCGCGTATGAAGGCTGCGAACTTGTCCTGGAGCCGCGCTTCACCTTGAAGCCGTTTGTCACGGCGGACCCCTTCCAGGCGTCTGTCGCGCAGCGCCACTTTCACATCCTGGTGGTTGATGACCAGCCGGATACGCTCACGATGGTCGTTCGAGCGCTGGAGGAGGATCAGTACACGGTCAGCAAGGCGACAAGCGGCCCGGAGGCGCTCCGGATGATCGATGAGCACATGCCGGACCTCGTGGTGCTGGATTACAAGATGACCGGCATGGACGGCCTCGCGGTCATGAAAACGCTCCGCACCAAGCCCGAGACTCAGCCCCTGCCTGTGCTGATGCTCACCGCCATGACCGATGAGCCCAGCACCCGCGCCGGTTTTGAAGCGGGGGTGACGGACTATGTGACTAAGCCGTTTTCGATCCCGCAGCTCACCGCACGCGTCCGCGCCTGCCTCGCCAGAACCCAGCTCCTGTAATCGTGTGACGGGCTAGTCGAAGATGATCTCGACACGATCCAGGTACCTGGACAATTCGCCCACCCACTTGCGCGACGCGTCGTTGTCGGCGCTCTCGGCCGCCTGCTCAAGGGCAGCGCCGATGTCAGTGATGGCCTGGAATCCATAGCTGCCCCCGGCGCCCCTCATGCCGTGCCCCAGAATCTCCACGGTCTCAAAGTCACCCCGATCCAAGGCGTCCAGCATCGCCATGACATTCTTCCGGCAGTTCTGCAGAAACACGGGGATCAGGTCTGCTAATTTAGGCTCCGCGCGCACAAGGATCGTGTCCATCCGGCTGCTTTCTTCTTTTGATGACGGAGGCGCGACTATAGAACGCTCCTTGATCGCTTGCAGCAGCACCTCTTGTTTGATTGGTTTCGTCAAAAAAGCCGTGCACCCCGCCGCCAGACACATTTCTCGATCCCCCTTCAAGGCAGAGGCCGTCAGTGCGATGATCGGCGTGGGCGGCCGGTCGTTCGCCTGTTCCCACGCTCGAATTGTCCGCGTCGCGGTCAAGCCATCCATGATCGGCATCTGCCGGTCCATCAGGACAAGGTCATAGTGTCCAGCTATAAACTTTTTACAGGCGATGGCCCCGGTCTCGGCGATTTCGACCCGGTACGGCGTGTCCTTCAGATAGGCCATCGTGATCAAGCAGTTGTCGGGAGAGTCCTCCGCCAGAAGAATACACAGCGCCGGCAGCGGCGCCTCAGGACCCGTGCCGACCGGGGCGGCCGTCGGCCGATTAGCCGCGGCCCAGATCTCAAATGGCACGGCGAAAGCAAA
>DASWEZ010000218.1:0-4358 GCA_036394495.1 Burkholderiales bacterium | reverse complement strand
GAGAAAGAGCAAATGCCTAGGGCTTACGGCTTTTACTCAGTCCTCAGCACTTATGGGCGAAAGCCCGATATCCAGCGAAGTCGGGCAGTCTTGTTTTTCTCAGCACGCAGCACTCAGTACGCAGCACCCGCCCTTACCTTTCCTCTTTCCTCTTTCCTCTTTCCTCTTCGTTGGCCGCGGCGTCAGCGACTGCGGCCATCGCAACCCTCGTCTCCGGCGTCTCCAGACTAATCCTTCCCAACGCGCCGCTGCGATAGTCGTCCAGAAAAATCAGCGCGGCCTTTTCCAGGTCCGGGCCGCCGCCCTTGACGAGGCAGCCGCGACGTCTGGCGACGGCTTCGACCACGGCGGGGCCATCCAGGCCATCGGGCGCGAAGCCGTAGCGCGCGGTGAGCAGTTTCGGATAGCGGGCGAGCAGGATGTCGCCGAGAAACGCGGCGACTTCTTCTTCCATGACTTCGTTGGTGCCGATCGCGTGGCTGGCCGCCAGCATGTAGCCGTCGCTCTCATACTGGATCTTCGGCCACATCAGCCCGGGGGTGTCCGTGATCGTCATGCCCGGACCCAGGTCGAGGCTTTGCTGCCTCTTGGTGACCGCGGGTTCGTCGCCGACCGCCGCGACCCGGCGCTTGACCAGCGCGTTCATCAGCGTCGATTTGCCGACGTTGGGAATGCCCATGATCATCATGCGCAGCGGCTTGATGTTGTCGTTGCGATGGGGCGCGATCGACTGGCAGTAGCCGGTCACGCGCGCAACGTCGGCCGGCTTCTTGCACGACAGCGCGACCGCCTTGATGCCCTTTTGCTGATTATAGAAATCCAGCCAGGCCCTGGTCGCGGCAGGATCGGCCAGGTCGGCCTTGTTGAGCAGCTTGAGGGCGGGACGCTGGCGGTGCTCGCGCAACGTCTTGATCATCGGGTTGCTGCTGGCCTCGGGCAGGCGCGCATCGACGACTTCGATGATCACATCGACAAACTCCATGGTTTCGGCCGCCTTCTTGCGCGCCAGGCTCATGTGGCCGGGGAACCATTGGATGGACATGACTTGGAGAGGCGAGAGGAAAGAGGAAAGAGGAAAGGTTGGGGCTAGCCGAAATCTCCCGCAACCTGCATTTTACTTATCTTTTCTCTTTCCTCTCGTCTCTTTCCTCTGAAGATTTCGCGGCGAGCGAAATCTTCGGCTTTTTAATCGGTCCCTTCACCCGGATCGACGAGTGAAGCGCGAGGAGCGCAGTCTTTTTCGGATGGGGCGTGAGCAGCAGGTCGACGGTTTCGTCGCGCAGGTCGATGGTGCCCGTGCCTTCCGTGTGGGTCTGGTCAGTATCGAGCACGACGGTTTTCGACTTGCCCACGCCCTTGTCGAAATCGAAAGCGGCCGTGGCGCTGTTGACGCCGATGGCGCGATCTCCCTTGATCATCACCTTCAGGGCTTTGCCTGCGTTCAGTCCGATTTCGGCGTCCAGCAGATTGGAAATGGCGCCGCCCGCCATGCCGATTTGCGCAGAGCCGGAAGAACTGGCGGCCAGCTTCGCGATCGAATCGCCCTGCCCCTTCATTTCGATGTGCCCTTGAAGCGATCCCGCGCCTTTTGGCGCCTTCGTTCCGCTGGAAAATTCCGCGAGCAACTGTTCCAGCCGCACATCTTTCAGGTCGATCTTCGCGTGCGCTGACAGCGCCTTGCGCTGCCCGTCGAAAGTCATCTGTCCGACGACATGGCCGCCGGCCAGGCCGACATCGATGGGTTTCAATGCAAGCACGCCGTCCCTGAGATCGGCGGTGAGCCGCAAGCTCTCCAGCGCGCGCAGCCGGGTCACTTTGAATTTTTTGATCTCGAGCGTGGCGTGCGCATCGAGTTTCTTCAGGCCTGTCGCATCGAATACATGGTCGGAGAACAAACGCTTCGGCGGGACTGCCTGCGGATTATCGGGTGCGGAATCCTTTGCGGCAGCCCCGGTTTCTTCGGTAGCAACCTCCTCCGGCCCGGCCTTGTCCGTCGACCGATGCCCCTGTGCGAGCGATCGAAGGTCCGCGAGATCGGCGAATCCGCTGCCCAGTGCCGCGCGCACGGTGAGGCGCTCCTTGCCGCGATCGATGCTGATATCTCCGGCCAGATCGGAATCGCCGATCTTGCCGCTCAGTTCGGCGAACACGGTCTCTTGCTTCGTTTGCCGGACGCGCGCCTGAAAATCGTAAGGCCGCGACGCGGGCAGCGATCGGCGGAAAAAGGCTTGCAGGTTCGACAACGAAGGGCCGGCGAGATGGACCTTGGCGTCGAAGGAGGAAGGATTGAACATGTCGGCGATGGTGCCATCGACTTCGAGCCGGCTTTTGCCGGCCGATACGCGGCCGCGCATCGGAAAGGATTCGCCGGTTTGGAGAAACGTCAGCACAGGCCCGGTCAGCACCGCGCCGGAAAACGAAACTCCACCGATTTCACCCTTGAAGTCGATCCGCGTCGGGTGCGCCGCATCGGGCTTCAGTTCTTCCGAACCGAGTTCGGACGGCTTGGAGGAAGCCGTAAAGTCGAGACCCACGTCGCGACGCACGAAACGGATCTTGGCGCCATGCGGCTCCAGGCTTTGCACCTTGACCTTGCCCGGCCCGCGATCCTCCGGGTTGCGCAGGCGCCAGTTCCGCAGCCCGTCCGCCTGCCTTTCCATGTCCAGATCCGCATCGATCAGGACCAGCCTGGAGATGACCGGGCGGCCTTCCCATACGCTCTTCAGCGAGAAGGTAAACGAAACCTCCCTCGCCGTGAGGAACGGCCGCTTGTCCGCCCACGGTGCATTCTCGATGTACACGTCCCGTACGCGCACGGTCGGTTCGAGCGAAAACCCGATATCGACGTGCAGGTCGCCTATGCGAACTTCACGGTGTGACTGATCGGTGAGATAGCGCTCGACTGAATGACGAAACCAGTTCCAGTCGAACAACGCGACCACGACCGCAGACAAGGCCAGAAGGCCGAGCAGAACCTTGATCGTGCGATCGAATCCGGGAAATTTGAACGGCATTGCCGGCGTTGGACAACGACGTTCCGGCTTGGTGCCGAGAAACGGTTGAAAGCCGGGGGAACACCTGACGTACAGCAGAAAGGGTAAAACACCTCAGGCCATGCGGGCGGCCCGTTGCTGCGGACGCCGTCTTACTTTTTGATGTTCAATCCTGAAAACATCGACATCGCATGCTGGTCGCGGCTCTTGCTATCGATTTCGCGGCCATTGGCCTTGCACCAGGCAATCAACTGGGCCGGCTTGATATTCATCTGCGTGGGGAAAGTTCCTGATTCGCGCAGGCTTTGCAGTTGATGGTTGTAGTCCTTCATGTAGGCGCCATAATCACTCGGCATCGACGCGCCGTCGACACATGCAGCGCGAAAATCATGGTAATCCGCGCGTGATACGAATCCCATCACTCCCGTCTTTCTGACTGCCGCCACTTTAGTCATGATCAAGTCCTCAGGTAATCACACACTATAGGCTCTTATCCGCCCCTCGGTCAGGATTTCCCTCTGGCGTTTGGGGTCAAGCTCGCGTAATCCCGCGCTTTTCGGACCGGAACTCCGGCAGGTCCTTCGCTGTCTTTCTTTGTGTGCGGTAACGCACAGCGCCTCATCGATGGCGCGCTTAACCTTTGTACTCGAATATTCGACGGCAGGAGGGCTTTCACATGAAGCAGCTTATGTTCGCGGTGGCCGCATCCATGGCAACCGCTGCGGCGTTCGCGGGCGACGTCGGCACCCTCGGCGGCCTCGGTGAGCCTGGCTACGGCCAGATCGACATTCACAAGTTTCCGAAACCGCAAGTGGTGTTCCCGGAGCCGGTCGTGATCCGCCAGGTGGACACCGGCGTGGCGGGCGAACCGGTATACCTTCGCGTGCCACCGGAGCATGCCAAGGACTGGCGGAAGCACTGCCAGAAATACAACCCATGCGAACAGCGCGTCTATTTCATCGAAGAAACCTGGTACAACAAAGTGTATATGCAGGAGATTCGCAAGGCCGGAGAAAAGCCGTAGAGGCCGTGAATATCGTGAATGTCGTGAATGTCGCAAAACCCGTGACCGTTGCGAGCATGACGAGGTAATAGACCTAAAAGAAAGAAATCGCATTTCTGCGTTTCAACGCTTCTTGCGATATTCACGACATTCACGGCATTCACGATATTCACGGCCTTTCCAGCCCCTTAAACACCTTCCTCACCGCGTTGACGCGCGCGACATATCCCTGGACATAGTGATCGCCGCAGCGCTGGCCCGAAACCAGCCGAAAGCGGCGGCGCGCGAAGGTCTCTCCCGCTCCCGCTCCGCATAAGTGGGTCACGGCGGCGAGGTCCTGCTTCTGCTGCAGCGTGGCGTTG
>DASWEZ010000217.1:0-2388 GCA_036394495.1 Burkholderiales bacterium | reverse complement strand
ATAGTCCTCGACCAGGAAGTCCCGTTCGATCGGCGCCACGGTGGGATTGCTGCCCTCGCCGATCCAGCCGTAGTCGGCGCGAGACAGTTTCCACAGGTGATGATGGGCATCGATCATGGCTTCTTATCGATCATGGCGTCGGCGCTTCTGCGTCCATCAAGCCCGCCGATTGCAGTTCGCGCCAGAGTTCCGCGGGAATCGGAGTGCGCAGCATGCGCAGGTTCTCGTTCAGCTCGGCTGCGCTGCTGGTTCCCGGGATGACGCTGGCGACGCAGGGATGATGCAGCGGGAACTGCAGTGCGGCGGCTTTCAACGCGACGCGATGGGCAGCGCAGATTGTTTCGATTGCGGCGACTTTCGCCAGCACGTCTGCCGGTGCGGGCGCGTAGTTGAACCAGGCGTCCTTCACCGCGCCGCTGGCGAGGATGCCGGAGTTGTACGGCCCGCCGAGAATGATGCCGATCCCGCGCTTCTCGCAAAGCGGCAAAAAGGATTTCAGCGATTCCTGTTCGAGCAGCGTGTAGCGGCCCGCGAGCAGAAAGCAATCGAAATCGCCCGTCTCGGCGAACGTCTGGCACGCCTCCCATTCGTTCAGTCCGCAGCCGATCGCCTTGACCACGCGCTGGTCGCGCAGCGACAGCAATGCCTTGTAGGCGCCCGCCATCGCTTCCCTGAAGACTTCCGGAAACCGTTCGCCCTGGTTGCGGCGATCGGCGTCATGGATCAGCAGGATGTCGATGCGGTCCGTGCCGAGGCGGTTCAGGCTGTCCTCGAACGAGCGCATGGCGCCGTCGTAGCTGTAATCGTTGAAGCGGGTAAACGCGGTGATGTCGCGGAACAGGCCGGCCTCGGTCGGCTTGCCAAAGGCCGGGCGCAGGCGCCAGCCCACCTTGGAGGACACGATGACGCCCGGATCCGCGAACATGCGCAGGCCGCCACCCAGCCGCAGTTCGGACAGGCCGTGTCCGTACAACGGCGCGGTGTCGTAGTAGCGCATTCCGGCGGCGTAAGCCGCGGACAGGGTATCGATCACATTCCGCTCGGACATGGCGACATACATGTTGCCGAGCCCGGTGCCGCCGAATCCGAGTGTCGAGAGTTTCAGCTTCGAGCGGCCCAGCGTTTTGCGATCCAGCTCCATGCGTCCCCTCCGTGAGCCAATGCCGGGGGATGTTAGCACGCAGGCTTGCGTGTCTCCGCGCCGTTTTTTTGCAGCGCAACCTGAAAATGCACTTGCTCCGGGGCGGGCAACTGGGCGATGCTAGCTGGCGCACTCAGAACAAAAAATCTGGAGGAACTGCTGCGATGCTGAAGCACATCGATCCGCTGTTGTCGCCGGAATTGTTGTCCACGCTGCGTGCGATGGGGCATGGCGACGAACTGGCGATCGTCGATGCCAACTATCCCGCGGTGTCGAGCGGGCGGCCGGTGATTCGCGCCGACGGTTCGCAGGTGACGGCCGTGGCAGCCGCGGTGCTCTCCCTGATGCCGCTGGACGAGTTCGTTCCGTGCGCGGCATTCCACATGCAGGTGGTGGACAATCCGAACGGCCAGATGCCGATCTTCGACGAGTTCCGTTCGCTGCTGCGCAAACACGAACCGAAGATGGCAAAGCTCGAAGGCATCGAGCGCTTTGCGTTCTATGTGCGGGTAAAGAACTGTTTCGCGGTGGTCGCCACGGGCGAGCGCCGGCTCTACGGCAACCTGATCCTGAAAAAAGGCATCGTCCGGCCCGACTAAAGAGGAGCACCGTGCGCCTGTTCGAGCTGCGTGGGATTTCCAAGAATTTCGGCGCCATCCAGGCGCTGACCAAAGTCGACCTCAAGATCGACGCCGGCGAGGTGCTCGGCCTGATGGGCGACAACGGTGCCGGGAAATCCACGCTCATCAAGATCATGGCCGGAAACTTTCTTCCTTCCAGCGGAGAGATCTGGCTGAAAGGCGAGAAAGTCGAGTTCCACAACCCGGTCGACGCGCGCAGGAAAGGCGTCGAAGTCGTCTATCAAGACCTGGCGCTGTGCGACAACCTCACCGCGGCGGAGAACGTTTTCCTTGGCCGCGAGGCCAAGCGCAAGATCGGCCCGTTCAGCTTCATCCACTATGCAGCCATGTTCCGCGATGCCGCGCGCCACTTCGCCGAGCTGAAATCGGAGACGCGCCCGCGCGACCTGGTCAAACAGATGTCCGGCGGCCAGCGCCAGGCGGTCGCGATCGCGCGCACGCGGCTGTCGAATCCCGACATCGTGCTGATGGACGAGCCGACCGCGGCGATCAGCGTACGCCAGGTCGCCGAGGTGCTGGACCTGATACGGCGGCTGCGCGACCAGAACGTCGCCGTCATCCTGATCAGCCATCGCATGCCGGACGTGTTCGCGGTGTGCGACCATG
>DASWEZ010000216.1:0-2466 GCA_036394495.1 Burkholderiales bacterium | reverse complement strand
GGCCGATGCCGATATCCAGCGTTCGCTCGACGAACAGTTTTATGTCGTCGGTGATGCGCTGGTCCGGGTTGTCGGCGGCATCGCCCTGCAACTGCATGCGGTAGTGGTTGGCATCCTGCAGCCACTCACCGAGATAGTGACTGGTCAACCAGCGGCGCCAGCGGATCTGAAGCCATTGATTGAGATAAAGCTGATAGACCGCGAGACCGATGTAGCAGGCGGCAAGCAGCGAGAAGATGCCGATTTCCCTGACGAAGCCGTCCCAATCCTTCTCCTGGAGCGCGTTGTAAAAGCGGTTGTTCCACTGATTGAGGAGAACGTCGATCCCGACCAGGGAAAGTTCGATCGCAATCACCGCGGCGAGCAGCGTGCCGCCCGCCAATTTGTCCTCGGATCGAAAATAGGGGGCAGCGATCCGCCATACGGTCGCGAGCGTCGAGCGGATATTGTTCACAGATTACCGTCTCCAGGGGATGGGCTGCAAAGGCCTGAAAAACCGCGACAATTGGACTTGGTAGACTAAAGTCGTAAGTTTCGCGGTCTGCGTTGGCTTGTCGCAGCCTCCGAGTCAACCCTAGCATGGGTATAACGGCGAGGGGCGGGGGGCCTTTCGCACTTCGCGGGGTTGTGAGCGGAGTTTGGTAAAGCCAAATTCGCGGCTGATTTCGCGCATTGCAAAGACACCTCGCGATCACGCCAGGTACGCCTGACCGTTCACGCTGGTCGGCGCGCAGCATAATGGCGTGGGGGAGACGTGTAATGTGGAATCAAATCTATAATCCGCTCGGCAATGCGGCGCTGTCGACGGTCGCCGCCGCCCTTCCGGTGGTCACGCTTCTGGTGCTGATTGCCAGCGGCAGGGTGAAGGCGCACATCGCGGCCGTCATCGCGCTGATCGTGGCCAACCTCATCACGATTTTCATATACACCATGCCCGCCGCCATGTCGGTCAAGGCGTCGCTGCTCGGCGTTGTGGTCGGCTTCTTTCCGATCGGCTGGATCGTGCTCAACGTCATCTTCCTCTACCGTATTACGGTCGAGACCGGACGGTTCGAGCTATTGAAGCGCGCCATCGGCGGCGTCACCACCGACCGCCGCCTGCAGCTGTTGCTGATCGCCTTTGCGTTCGGCGCATTTTTCGAGGGCGCCTCCGGCTTCGGAACGCCGGTCGCGATCACTGGCGCAGTGTTGATCGGTCTCGGTTTCTCGCCGCTGGCGGCTTCCGGACTGTCCCTGATCGCCAACACCGCGCCGGTCGCCTATGGCGCGCTGGGTACGCCGATCCAGGGTCTCGCTTCGGTCACCGGTCTCGATCCCTACATTCTGGGCGCGATGGTTGGCCGCCAATTGCCGTTCTTTTCGCTGATCGTGCCTTTCTGGCTGATCTGGGCATTCGCGGGGTGGCGCGGGATGACGGCGATCTGGCCGGCCATCCTCGTGACCGGCGTGTCGTTCGCGGTTCCGCAATTCCTGATCTCGAACTACATCAATCCCTGGATCGTCGATATCGGCGCGTCCCTGATCTCGATGGGCTGTCTCATCCTCTTCCTCAAGGTCTGGCAACCCAGGGAACTCTGGCTGTCGCCGGCGTTGCCCGGCAGGGACGAATCGGCCGCCACGATGGCGACGGCAAAGCCCATGGACAAGACGCCGCTGACGCAAGCCCAGCTGTGGAGCGCACTGCTGCCATGGATCATCGTCTGCGTCGTGATGCTGATTTGGGGCACCGGGGCGTTCAAGACCTGGGCAAACTCGATCTTTACCTGGAATTACCCCGTTCCCGAGCTGCACAATATGATCAACAAGGTGCCGCCGGTGGCGCCGAAGCCGACACCGGAAGGCGCGGTATTCGCCTTCACCTACCTGTCGTTCACTGGAACGGGGATGCTGATCGCCGCGATCATTTCCGGTTTCCTGATGGGCTTCTCGCCGGCCAGGATGCTCGGGGAATATGGCCGCACCATCAAGCTGTGCGCGATTTCGCTGATCACAATTTCGGCGATGCTCGCGATCGGCACGCTGACGCGCCTCTCAGGCGTCGATGCGACGCTTGGTCTGGCGTTTGCGGCGACCGGGGTGCTGTATCCCTTCTTCGGCACGCTGCTCGGCTGGTTGGGCGTGGCGCTGACCGGATCGGACACCGCGTCCAACATTCTGTTCGGTAACTTGCAGAAGATCACCTCCGAGCAACTCGGCCTGTCGCCGATCCTGATGGGCGCCGCCAACTCGTCGGGCGGCGTGATGGGCAAGATGATCGACGCCCAATCGATCGTCGTCGCGTCCACCGCGACCAACTGGTACGGCCACGAAGGTTCGATCCTGCGCTACGTGTTCCTGCACTCGATCGTGCTGGCATGCCTCGTTGGCGTGCTGGTGACCCTGCAGGCCTATGTCTATCCGTTCACGGCGATGGTCTTGAAATAAGACCGGCTCTGACGAAACAGACGAAATCCCCGCGGCCAACGG
>DASWEZ010000215.1:0-13803 GCA_036394495.1 Burkholderiales bacterium | reverse complement strand
GCCTGATTCATCCGTGCCGGAGCAACTGATTGCGTTCGGCACTTCGGGACACCGTGGCTCTGCGTTTAAAAACAGTTTCAATGAATGGCACATCCTGGCCGTCACCCAGGCTATCTGCGATTACCGCGGGCGGGAAGGCATCGGCGGACCGCTTTTCCTCGGTATCGACACGCACGCGCTGTCGGTGCCGGCCTGCGCCAGCGCGCTCGAGGTGCTGGCGGCCAACGGCGTCGATGTCATGCTTGCCGCGCACGACGAATACACGCCCACTCCCGCGATATCCCACTCCATACTTGCCTACAATCGCGGGCGCACTTCCGGCCTGGCGGATGGCATAGTCATCACGCCCTCGCACAACCCGCCCGACAACGGCGGCTTCAAGTACAACCCGCCCAATGGCGGCCCGGCGGATGTCGGCGTGACAGGCTGGGTCGAATCGAGAGCCAATGAGTTCCTGAAAAACGCGCTGCACGGCGTGCAACGGATTCCCTACGAGAGGGCGCTGCGCGCCAGCACCACTCATCGCCACGACTTCCTCGATGCGTATGTGGGCGATCTGGGCAACGTGCTCGATATGGATGCGATTCGCGGCGCGAAAATCGGCATGGGTGTGGATCCGCTCGGCGGTGCCGGCGTTCATTACTGGGCCGCGATTGCCGAGCGTTACGACCTCGATCTCACCGTCGTCAACGAGGAAATCGATCCGACGTTCCGCTTCATGCCGGTCGATTGGGATGGCCAGATTCGCATGGATCCCTCCTCTGCCTATGCCATGAGCAATCTGGTGCACCTGAAGGAGCGTTTCGACATTGCCTTCGCGTGCGATACCGATCACGACCGGCATGGAATCGTCACCCGCAGCGGCGGACTGCTCCCGCCGAATCACTATCTTGCGGTCGCCATTCACTATCTGTTTCAGAATCGGCCGCGATGGGGCACGCAGGCGGCGGCAGGCAAAACCGTCGTAAGCACCGCCATGATCGATCGCGTGGCCGCGAAGCTCGGCCGGAAACTCTACGAGGTGCCGGTCGGATTCAAGTGGTACGTCGAAGGCCTGTTCGACGGCTCGCTCGGCTTCGTCGGCGAAGAGAGCGCGGGCGCAACTTTCCTGCGTCTCGATAGCAGCGTATGGACGACCGACAAGGATGGAATTGTCCCCGCCCTGCTGGCTGCTGAAATCACGGCCCGGATCGGCCGCGATCCCGGCGAGATCTATCGCGAGCTTACGCGCACGTTTGGCGAATGCCTGTCCGACCGGGTCGAGGCGCCCGCGACGCCGGAAGAAAAAAGAATGCTGTCGAAACTGTCACCGCAACAGGTGGCAAGCAAGGATCTCGCAGGCGAAAAGATCCTGGGCATACTCAGCCACGCGCCCGGCAATGGCGCTCCAATCGGAGGATTGAAAGTGATCGCCGAAAACGGATGGTTCGCAGCGCGGCCATCCGGCACGGAAAATATCTACAAAATCTATGTGGAGAGCTTTCGCAGCGAACAACATCTGCGCCGCATCGCAGAGGAGGCGCAGGCAATCGTGACCTCGGCCATAACCGCAAGCCCCTCCGGACAGTCAAGCTAGCCCGGAAGCCCTTTTTGCCCGGCGTTCCGCCCACCGGGACCGCAGGCCACGCTGGTTCGCGGCCCGGGTTTCGACTACATCTGTCCGTGCTCTTTTTTCGCCTTTTCGGCGCATTCCTTCCTCTCACCGGGACTGCCGAGGCCTTCGCATCGTTTCAGCTTCGCCTGGTAGTCGTCCCTGCCCTTCGCGTCCCTGTTGCTCGTGCCCGCAGCCGCATTGGCGGCGCTATCCGATGGAGGGTCGAGCGGCTCGGTCACAGTCGCGGGCCCGATCTGATTGTGCTGCGCGCCATCCTGGGTGGATTGCCCGGATTTGTCGGAGTCGGCCGAATACGCCGCTGCGTTGATGGCCATCGCCAGCAAGGAAGCGATGAGCGCACCTGATAATTTGTTCATGTTCTCTCCTCGAAAGCAGTTTCGCACAGCCTGGGGTATCCAGACGGTGCGGGTAGACCGATCCGGTCAACTCGAATCTCCTCTCCATCGCTTCCCTCGTCCGATGAAGCACTGGCACGAAGCGCAGGGTGCCGTACCAATTGTGATTTGCAATAGCCGTGCCATCACCGGGTCTTTTCCAACCTGCTTATCGGAAAGAACATTCTGCGTTTGCGCGGGTCTATACATACAGGTTCCCGGTAAAGATTGCAGTGGCGTTGCGCTCATTGGCAATGTTTGCAGTCGGCCACCCGGAGCATGACCGGGTTACGCGGTAAGGATGAATTTCAACAGCGAGGCAGTTATGGCAGAAGCGGAAATAGGCGATTACGTTGTCGAGGCGAGGGCCTTGTACGTGGCGGACAAGAAAAAATGGCAACCGGTGTTGCATATCACGCGATGGCGTGGCGTCACTGAGACTCCTGTCAGCCAGGATTTCACTCAGCTTCCAGCCCTCGCCAGGACGGAGACCGACGCAATCCAGTATGGCCTGACCAGAGACAGGGCCATGGTCGAGGGCGCAGTCATAGGTCTGACGATCTAGGGTTGATGCCCGTCGGCAATGCTGCTCTGCGTAGCTCTCATGGCGCCCGGATGACGGCATAAAACACGCGGGAGCTCACAAGTGAAACAGCCTGCATTAAAGCAGGCTGCTTCATGTCCGGACGTACGGGTTGATTACATGCGGCCGAAGTGATCCTTGACGTTGGCGACACAGCGATCTTTTTCGGCACCGCTGGCGGAATCGCATTCCTTGACCGCGGCTGAGTACTCTTCGTCTGTACCGATTCCGTGTTTCACGGTGGCTTCATCCGAAGAAGTCGAATACAAGGCGACAGTATCTCCCGTGGCGGTCACAGGCCTGATGTTGACAATGCATTTCGCCTTGGCGGTACCGGAAAGGTCATTGCATTTATCCTTCGCAGCGCTGATCTGCGCATCTGTCCACGCAGCGGACGTTCCCTCGGTGGGCCTGATATTGACGATGCACTTTCCCTGTGCAGGGGCGGCAAGCTTGTGGCAGGTGTCCATCGCGGTCTTGACCTGGGCGTCGGACCATGCGGCGGAGGGTGCGCCTCCGGACGTATTGGCGGCATACAAAGGCGCGGCAAAACCGAATGCGGCTGCAAGAACTATGTAGGGTAATTTCGACATGGTGTTATCTCCAGGATAATGAAACGTGAGTAAGGCGTTTGCTCTGGCTAGTCTTGCGACAATGGCCGGAGCACGCCAGCCGGGGAGGCCGTGCGCTCTTTCACAGACGTTCAATAACAGTGCAAGTTATCGGCCAGCGGCCCGCAGGCGCGCTAAGCCATTGAATGCAGACTTGTGCACCCGGATGGGGCGCTTGTCGAAGGCTTTCGATCGGTCATTGTTGCAACAGCTTCACGTAAAACCTTCCGCGCATTTCGTACCGAAGGAAATCGTCGCAGCTCGGGAACCGCCCTGGCGCATGTCCGGCAGTGGAGAAACCTCTCGTCGAGCGGATGATCATTGCCAGATCTGCGCATGATCGGCTTTTCGAAAGCACCATTGCGCACCAACACAGCCTGATTCCAATTCAGGCAATACCGGAACTTTTAAGTAAATCGCAATTCCTATAAACAGATGATCCGTCACCGTGCCTTATGTGCCGGGACGACGGCATTGTCTGCCCCTGGTTTTTCTCCCTTGAAGCCAGGGGCTCTTTATTTGCGGGCTCTGGTGTGCGTTCGGTTGGCACGTTAAGCCCGATTCGCGCCGACAACGCGCGTTCCTCCTTCCCGATTACCTTCCACGCAACAGTGCCCCGCGCCGGGCTTGCGAATTTGAGAGACATTTGTATGATGCCGGCTCAATGCTTCGCGAGTTCCCCAGGCGCATCAACCATCACTATGCCGCGCGCATGAAATGCCTACGGGCTGCGCGGCTGCCTGACCATCGGCTTGCAAGTTCCGCCGGACTCACGAGCCTGTGACAAGCCAAAACTCATACCCATTCAATACATGAATTCAGATTATCTGTTTCCCGAACAATTTCTTTGGGGCAGCGCCACTTCGGCATACCAGATCGAAGGTTCGCCGCTTGCCGACGGCGCGGGCCCGAGCATCTGGCAGCGCTTCGCCCATACCCCCGGAAGAATGCACAACGACGACAACGGCGACGTGGCCTGCGATCACTATCGCCTGTTCCGCGATGACATCGCGCTGATGGCCAGGCTAGGCCTCAAGGCTTATCGTTTCAGTATCGGGTGGTCGCGCGTGCTTCCGCAGGGAACGGGCAAGGTCAACGGCGCAGGCCTGGATTTTTACGAGCGGCTCGTCGACACCCTGCTTGAAAACGGCATCGAACCGATGTCAACGCTGTTCCACTGGGATTTGCCGGCGGCATTGGACGATCGCGGCGGCTGGCTCAATCCCGACATCGCGCACTGGTTTGCCGAGTACGCTCAGAACGTGTTTCGTCGCCTGGACGGTCGCGTTAAGTTGTGGGCCACCCTGAACGAGCCCTGGGTCGTTACCGACGGCGGCTACTTGCACGGGCCGCTTGCGCCCGGTCACCGCAACCTTTATGAAGCGCCCATCGCCACGCACAACCTGTTGCGAGCTCACGGCATGGCCGTGCGCGCATACCGCGCCGAGGGTAAGCACAAGATCGGGCTGGTCGTGAATCTCGAGCCGAAGTATCCGGCGTCGCAAAGCGCTGAAGACCTCGCCGCGACCGCGCGCGCGGACGCCTACATGAACCGGCAATATCTTGATCCGGTTCTCCTCGGACATTACCCGGAGGAACTGCAGGAGATTTTCGGAGACGCCTGGCCTAAATGGCCGCATGGCGATTATGACCTCATCCGTCAGCCGCTGGACTTTATCGGCGTTAACTACTACACGCGTAGTGTCACCCGGCATGACACGCAGACATGGCCGTTGAAGGCTGCAGCGGTCAGACAAAAACAAGCCACGTATACGGAAACCGGATGGGAAGTCTTTCCGCAGGGCCTGACAGACGTGCTGAAGTGGGTAAAGGAGCGCTATGGCAATCCGCCGGTCTACGTCACGGAGAACGGCGCGGCCTTCTACGATCCCCCGGTGGTCGCGGGAAACCGGCTGTCCGATCCGCTGCGCGTGGATTATCTGCGTCGGCACATCGGCGCTGTTGCGGACGCGATTCACGCGGGCTGCGATCTGAGAGGTTACTTTGCATGGTCCTTGCTCGATAATCTGGAGTGGTCGCTTGGCTTTTCGAAACGGTTCGGAATCGTGCACGTGAATTTCGAGACTCAGCGCCGCACACCGAAAGAGAGTGCGCACTATTACTCGCAGGTGATTGCGACGCGCGGAGCCGCGCTGAGGGACGTAACAGATTGATGTAGCGGACTGCTTTGGTCCGCACAGGTCGGACACTCAAAGGACATCGCTGATGCTGAAGAGACGATTGGGTTGGTACATAGCGGCGCTTTGCATGATCGGCGCCTCTTTCACGGCGCATGCGAACGGTACGCCGGTGCCGGAGATGGGCAGCCAGCACGTGCCGGAGATCGGCACATCCGTCCCCGCAGCAGGCAACCCGCTACCTCCTCTGTTCGACACACTGGAAGAAAGGACTTTCCATTACTTCTGGGATACAGCCAATCCGGACAACGGGCTGGTGCCGGATCGCTTTCCAAGCCCTTCCTTTTCGAGCATCGCCGCTGTCGGATTCGCCCTGACCGCCTACCCCATCGGCGTCGAGCGCGGCTATGTGACGCGGGCCGCAGCCCGCCAGCGCGCGCTCCAGACCATGCGCTTTTTCGCCAATGCGCCGCAGGGAAGCGAGGCGGTGGGAATGACGGGGTACAAGGGATTCTTTTACCATTTCCTCGACATGAAGACCGGGCTGCGCTACGAGAACACGGAACTGTCGACCGTGGACACGGCGCTGCTGCTCAGCGGCATGCTGTTCTGCCAGTCCTACTTCAATGGCTCCGACGACGAAGAAGTGGAAATCCGGCGCCTCGTCGAGGGAATCTACAGCCGCGTCGACTGGAAATGGGCGCAGACGCGCGGTCCCGCGATTTCCTATGGCTGGACACCGGAGTCTTCCTTCATCCATCTCGACTGGCGCGGCTATAACGAAGCCATGCTGGTGTACATACTGGCGCTTGGATCGCCGACCCATCCGGTGGAACCGGTTGCATGGGAAGAATGGGGCCGCGACTATCCGCGTTTCTTCGGCACCCAGTACGGACAAACCTACCTGACCTTCACGCCGATGTTCGGCCACCAGTATTCGCATGTCTGGATCGATTTTCGCGCAATCCTCGACACGCCCATGCGCAAGGCCGGCTATGACTATTTCGAGAATTCGCGTCGCGCAACCTACGCTCAACGCGCCTACGCGATCGCCAATCCGATGCGCTGGACCGCTTACGGCGAGAACGTGTGGGGCCTGACGGCAAGCGACGGCGCAGCCGACGTCGAGATGGAGTTCGGTGGCGAGAAGCGCACCTTCCGCACCTATTCTCCGCGTGGAGTCGGGGTGGAATACACCATGGACGATGGCACGATCGCACCGACCGCGGCCATCGCATCCATTGCGTTTGCGCCCGAGATCGTGATCCCGGCAGTGGAGGAAATGCATCGCCGCTATGGAGAACACATCTTCGGAAAATATGGCTTCTACGACGCGTTCAACCCCAGCTTCAACTTCGACGTCCCGCTGCGACATGGCCGCACGATTGCGGGTTTCGGCTGGGTGGATACCGATTATCTCGGCATCGATCAGGGTCCGATAATTGCGATGATCGAAAATTACCGCACCGGCCTCGTGTGGCGCGTAATGAGGGCCAATCCCCATATCCGCGCGGGTCTCGAGCAGGCGGGCTTCAAGGGCGGCTGGCTCGCGGTCGACACTCCGCTGCCTGCTGCCGCAAAGGACACGACGGCAATCCTGGAAGCGCCGGCCGCCAAGGCAACGGAAGCCACGGCAACTCGCTGAAGCACACCCGCGCCGGCCGGCCCGCCGGCGGCTGAAAGACGGTACGGCCGAAAAGCCGTACCATGCTGCCGATGGTCAGGCTGCGCGAAACGCTGCGTGTCTTCCTTGGCGCCTTCGTTCTTCTGCTCGGCGCCTGTTCTTCTGCGACCTCCGAACAACAGACGATTCGCTTTTGGGCCATGGGGCGCGAAGGCGAAGTCGTCGCACAGCTCCTCCCCGAATTCGAACGCAACAATCCCGGCGTTCACGTGCAAGTACAGCAGATTCCATGGACCGCGGCCCATGAGAAACTGCTGACCGCTTTTGCCGCCGGCGCGCTGCCGGATCTTTGCCAGCTGGGCAACACCTGGGTGCCGGAACTCGCTGCGCTCGACGCCCTCACGGACCTGGAAGCCCATGTCGCGGCATCCCGGGTCGTCGACCCCAAGGATTATTTTCCCGGCATCTGGGATACCAATGTCGTCGAGGGCCGGCTGCGCGGCATCCCCTGGTACGTCGATACACGGGTCCTGTTTTATCGCACCGATCTGCTCAGGAAGGCCGGCTTCGGCAAGCCGCCAAGCTCCTGGGAAGAGTGGGAGCGCGCTCTTGCCGCCGTGAAGAAAGTGGCGGGACCCTACGCGATCCTGCTGCCGCTGAACGAATTTGAACCCCTGCTGGCCCTGGGCCTCCAACAGCAGGAGCCGATGCTGAGCGAAGACGGCCGCCGGGCAAAGTTTTCCAGTCCGGGCTTTCGCCGCGCACTGGATTTCTACGCACGGATGTTTCGCAACGGCTGGGCGCCGGCCATGAGCGACGCCGCGATTTCCAACGTCTGGACCGAGTTCGGGCGGGGCTACTTTTCCTTCTACATGTCGGGTCCGTGGAACATCGAGGAATTCAAGCGGCGTCTGCCTCCCGAACATCAGCGCGACTGGATGACCGCGCCGCTGCCCGGACCGAACGGTCCCGGCGCATCCACGGCTGGTGGATCCAGCCTGGTGATTTTCCGGTCCTCGCAGCACGCGCAGGCCGCATGGCGTTTGATCGAATATCTTTCCGAACCCGCGGTACAGGTTCGCTTCCACGCGTTGAGCGCAAATCTTCCGCCCCGGCGCACACCATGGCGGGACGAACAACTCGCCGGCGACATCTACGCCAAGGCGTTTCGCGAGCAGCTGGAGCGCGTCCGGCCCGCGCCGAAAATTCCCGAGTGGGAACGCATCGTGACTGAAATGCAACTCACCGCCGAGCAGGTCGTGGTCGGCGGCGCCGACATCGAGGAGGCCACCCGCGCTCTCGACCGCCGGGTCGATGCGATCCTGGAGAAGCGGCGCTGGATGCTGGACCGGAAAAAATCGCCATGAGACTGCAGATCGCGGCATGGGGATTCATCGCGCCGGCATTGCTCGTGATCGGCGTGTTCTTCTTTCTGCCGGTGCTCGCGGGCGTGGCGCTCAGCCTGACGGATTTCGACATCTATGCGCTTGCCGATCTGCACAACCTGCGCTTCGTCGGCCTCGACAATTACCTGCACCTGTTGCGCACGCCGTTGTTCTGGCAGGCGCTCGGCAACACGCTCTATTTCGTCGCGGTGGGTGTGCCCCTGTCGATCGGGCTGTCGCTCGGCGCAGCCCTCCTGCTGCACGCGAAAGTGGCGCGCTTCAAGCCCTTCTTCCGCACGGCGCTGTTCGCACCGGTCGTCACCACGCTGGTGGCGGTCGCCGTGGTGTGGCGCTACCTGTTCCAGACCCGCTACGGAATGGTCAACTATGCGCTGGGCCAAATCGGCATCAACCCGCTGGACTGGCTCGGTGACCCGCACCTGGCGATGCCGACGATCATCCTGCTCGCAGTGTGGAAGAACTTCGGCTACAACATGATGATCTTCCTGGCCAACCTGCAAGCCGTCCCGGAAGAAGTCTACGAAGCCGCCCGCATCGACGGCGCCACGACGTTTCAGCAACTGCTGTACGTCACGTTGCCGATGCTGAAGCCGACGCTGATACTCGTCGGCATCCTGACAACCGCAGGCTATTTCCAGCTCTTCGCGGAACCCTATGTAATGACCCAGGGCGGCCCGCTGCGAAGCACCGTGAGCGTGCTGTATTTCATGTATGAGGAAGGCTTCAAGTGGTGGAACCTCGGCACCGCGTCGACCGCCGCGGTATTGTTGTTCGGCCTGATGCTCGCCGTGACCTGGGTGCTCATGCGCGCATCGAAGCGCGGAGTCGACGCGTGAGGCAGTCTTTTGCCTCCGTCATCGTCAATGGCCTGCTCATCGGCCTGGCGTTCGTGAGCCTGTTCCCCCTGCTGTGGATGCTGTCGGTATCGTTCATGAGCCCGGGCGAAGCCAGCTCGCTGCCGCCTCCGCTGCTCCCCGAATCGCCCACGCTTGCCAACTACCGGGAGTTGTTCGTGCGCGGTGGCATGCTGCGCTACCTGATGAACAGCCTGCTGCTCGCCACGATCGTCACGCTGGTTTCACTCTTGTTCAACGCGATGGCCGGTTACGCCTTTGCCAAATTGCAGTTCGCGGGTCAGCAGCGGCTCTTCAAGGCGCTGATCGCGACCCTGATCATTCCGGGCCAGGTGGCGATGATGCCGCTGTTTCTGCTGCTCAAGCAGATGGGCCTGGTGAATACCTACGGCGGCGTCATCGTCCCGGCCATGGCCGGCATATTCGGAATATTTCTCGTGCGCCAGTACGCGCTCTCGATACCCGACGAAATGCTGGAGGCGGCGCGCCTGGACGGCGCCGGAGAATTCCGCATCTTCGCCAGCATCATCGTGCCGCTGATCGCACCCATCCTTGCATCCCTGGCGATATTCACGTTCCTCGGCTGCTGGAACGATTTCATGTGGCCGTTGATCGTGCTCACCGACTCCCGGCTGCATACGCTGCCGGTCGCGCTGGCCTCGTTGTCGCGCGAGCACGTGCAAGACAGCGAGATGATGATGGCGGGTTCGGTGGTGACCGTGCTGCCCGTGCTGGCGATCTTTCTCGCCCTGCAGAAATACTACATTCGCGGCCTGCTCGTGGGCAGCGTCAAGGGATGAGGCACCGGTACAGGTTGATGCGCTTGTGCGAAGCCTGCGCGCTGGCCTGTGTCTTGTCTGCCTGCGTGCCGCCGCCCCACGCGATGGCTGCGGATCCGCCGCCGCTGCGTGTTCTCGACGACTTTGACGACGTCACCTCGTGGCAGGTTGCAACGTCCGACGATGTCGCGGCGACGCTTCGGGCAGCCGCGGGACAGGACGGGCGCGCGCTGTGCGTGGACTTCGATTTCGGCGCGGTGTCCGGCTACGTGTCGGTGCGCCGCGAGCTGCCGATGGAGTACCCGGACAACTTCGAGTTCTCGTTCGGGCTGCGCGGCGATGCACCTGCCAACGCACTGCAGTTCAAGCTCGTCGATGCCAGTGGAGAAAACGTCTGGTGGGTCAATCGTCCGGAATACGCGTTTGCGCATGAATGGCAGCGCGTGCGCTTCAAGAAACGCCATGTCTCCTTCGCGTGGGGCCCGACGCAGGATCGCGATCTCAAGCACAGTGCCCAGGTCGAATTCGTGGTGGCAAGGGGGCGCGGGGGCGGCAAGGGCAGCGTCTGCTTCGACCGGTTGTCCTTTCGTGAATTGCCCGTGGATTCTTCCGCTCCACCCTCGACGGCTCAGGTAAGCGCCAGTTCGACGCTATCGCCGACGCAGCCGGCGCAATCATTCGACGGCATCCCTGCCACGGCATGGCGCAGCGATCCGGCTGCCGGCCGCGAGCAAACGCTGACGCTCGACTTTGGCCTGGCGCGCGAATTTGGCGGCCTCGTTCTGCACTGGTTGCCGGGCTCAAACGCTTCCCGCTACACGATCGAGCTTTCCGACGATGGCCGGGTATGGCATACCGTGCGCCGCGTCGTGGACAGCAATGGCGGCAGCGATCCGCACATGCTGCCCGAATCGGAAGCCCGTTATGTTCGTCTGCGCCTGCAGGACGGTCCTGCGCAGTCCTATGCGCTTGCGGAAATCGAAGTCAAGGAGATCGCCTACGGCGCGTCGGCCAATGCCTTCATCGAAGCGATTGCCGCGGACGCCCCCCGCGGCCACTATCCACGCGCGTTCTCAGGCGAACAAAGTTATTGGACGGTGCTGGGCATCGACGGCGGGACCGCGCAGGGACTTCTCTCCGAGGATGGCGCACTGGAAATCGGACCGCAGTCCGCTTCCATCGAACCCTTCCTGATCACCGGCGAAGGTTTGGTCAGCTGGGCCGATGTCGAGACGCGCCAGTCGTTGCTCGATGGCTATCTGCCCATCCCGTCCGTGACCTGGCGCCATGGCGAGCTGGCTATGCACGTTACCGCCTTCGGTGCGGGCAAACGCGCGCGTTCCCAACTCGTCGCCCGGTACGTCGTCGAAAACCATTCCGACCGTCCTCGCGCCGTCACGCTGGCGCTGGCCATCAGGCCGTTTCAGGTCAATCCGCCAACCCAGTTCCTCAATGCGCCGGGGGGCGTGTCGCCCATCCGCGAACTGCGTTGGGACGGGCAGGCACTGAGCATCAACGGCCAGCGCAGGGTGTTTGCCTTGCAGCGGCCGGAAAAATTCATCACGGCGGATTTCGATTCGGGTGGCGTGGCGGAGCTTCTGACCGCAAAGGTGCTTGCGGCGGCGAACAGCGTCGAGGATTCCACCGGCCTCGCCTCGGCCGTGCTGCTCTATCGGCTGCAACTGCCGGCGCATGGAAGCCGCACGGTCGGCATTGTCGCGCCACTCACAGGCGCGCCCGCGCTACCGGCGAAGGACGCGCTCGCCTGGTTGAAACGGGAACAGGCGAAGGCGGCGGACTATTGGAGAAAAGCCACCAGCCTGGTCTCGCTACGCCTTCCGGCGCAAGGCCAGCCGCTGGCCGATACCGTGCGTACCGCGCTGGCGCACATTCTCATCAATCGCTCCGGGCCGGTTCTCCAGCCGGGCAGCCGTTCATACGCACGCTCGTGGGTCCGCGATGGCGCCATGATGTCCGACGCACTTTTGCGTCTGGGTCACGCGGATGTCGTGCGTGAGTACGCCGACTGGTTCGCCCCGCACCAGTTTTCCAACGGCAAGGTGCCCTGCTGCGTGGACAGTCGCGGCGCCGATCCGGTGGCGGAGAACGACAGTCAAGGGGAACTGATCCACCTGATCGCCCAGCGCTATCGCTACACCCGCGATCGTTCGTGGCTGCGGGGCATGTGGCCGCACGTCGCCTCTGCCGTTTCCTACATGGATTCGCTCAGCGCGACGCAGCGCACCGAGCAGAACCAGAGTCCGGAGCGGCGCGCGTTCTTTGGGTTGATGCCGGCGTCGATCAGTCACGAAGGCTATTCCGACCGGCCCGCCTACTCGTACTGGGACGACTTCTGGAGCCTGGCCGGCTATTCAGGCGCAGTGGAAATGGCCAAAGCACTCGGTGGCGACGAGACCGGACAGTTCGCCGCCCGGCGAGAACAATTCCGCAATGACGTTCACGCGTCGTTGCTCGCGAGCATCGAACAACACGAAATCGACTACATTCCGGCCAGCGCCGATCGCGGTGATTTCGACCCTTCGGCAACCACCATCGCCCTTTCGGTCGCGGGCGAGCAGGCCGGCCTGCCACAGCGGCAATTGCAGCGGACCTTCGAGCGCTACTGGCAGGAGTTCGCGCAACGCCGCGACGGCGGCAGGCAATGGACCGAATACACGCCTTACGAACTGCGTGCTGTCGGCGCCTTCGTGCGGTTGGGCTGGCGCGAGCGCGCACAGCAGTTGCTGGATTTCTTCTTCGCCGATCGCCGGCCCGCCGGCTGGAATCAGTGGGCCGAGGTGGTGGGCCGCGACGCACGCCAGCCGCGCTTCGTCGGTGACATGCCCCACGCCTGGATTGCGTCGGATTTTATACAATCCGCGCTCGATTTATTCGCGTTCGAGCGTCCGCTGGACCAGGCGCTGGTACTGGCCGCGGGCGTGCCCAACGATTGGGTCGCCGGCCGGGGAATCGGCATCAGGAATCTTCGAACACCATACGGCAACCTGACTTATGGACTGCGACGCGATGAGCGGCGTCTGCTGCTGAAGATCGCCGGAGGCTTGACGCCTCCGCGAGGCGGTCTGATCTACCGCTGGCCGTATGCAACCGCCCCGGGTCACGCGTCCGTCAACGGTCGAACATCGATCTGGGAGAATGGCAACGAACTGCGCATCCACGTATTGCCGGCCGTGATCGCCGTGGAGCTTTCAGGAGTTGAAAAATAGAAACGTGGACGCAGCGTCGCTCGTCGAAACGCGATCGCGAGTATTTCAGATCTTGCGACTATGAAGGCCCGGATTCGTGAGGCGCGAATCCGTAGCTAAAGACGCAGTCCGATGACCTGGACGGCCCTCACAGCGATGTCCGCCATCGTGGTATTTGCCGGCTTCGTGCAAGGCAGTACTGGCGTGGGCTTCGCGCTGGTCGTTGCCCCGGTGCTGGGCCTGGTCGCGCCGCAGATGCTGCCGGTGACAGTGCTCATCCTGATGTTGCCGCTGAACATTTACGTCGCGTGGCGGGAACGGGTGGCGTTGGACTTCCGCAGCGGCGCATGGGTCACCGCGGGGCGCCTTGCCGGAACGTTCGCCGGCCTGTGGGTGCTGGTGGCCCTGTCTGCAAGCCACCTGAACTTGCTGATCGGCATCTCGACCGTCGCCGCGGCAGCAGTTACGCTCGCAATGCCTGCCTTTCGGCCGAGCCGCGGCGTCTATGTCGCGGCTGGTCTGGTCACCGGTGTAACCGAAACGGCCACCGGCATCGGCGGGCCGCCGCTCGCTCTGGTCTACCAGCATCATCCGGTCGCGGTCATGCGCTCTA
>DASWEZ010000214.1:0-4827 GCA_036394495.1 Burkholderiales bacterium | reverse complement strand
GGCCATGATGCGGATGCCCTCCCCTGAATGGTTTTATTTTTGATTTCGCCATGCGTGAATACTTTGCTGAGTTCGAGCTTCAATTCCGGGCCAGGGACGATCCAGCGCAACGGGGATGCAAGAAGCATGCGCAGCATCGGCAATGATATTGACTCTACGAACTTCTTGGCTCGCTTGAGCCGCGCTGCACCATCAAGAAATCTGCCGCACCGCCCAATGGGCACGGTCGACAAGCCTGGATAAGAGCGCGCAGGCAGTCCGGGCCGCACCATTGTTGTGCTGAGAATAACCAAATTTGGGCATTGCTGCATTCACCCGAATGGATGATCGCGGGGGTTCGCTGACCTCGCGCCTTGCACGGCATGAGTTGAAGTAACGGTGCGGCCAACCATACCTCGATTGTGGTTGTGGACCACATCGTCAACAACGCGGCAAGAGCCCTCGCAATACGGTGCCCGGGCTTCCGATGTGGTTGATTATTTGCCGGGCAGCCCTTATTTGGAATGATGCGCGGCGGCCTGAGGCAGGTGCACCGGGTGTTATCATTGCCCCGCACAAAGACCGTTCAATCATGTCCGTCAATATCAAAACCCCTGAAGATATCGAGAAAATGCGCGTCGCCGGCCGTCTCGCGGCCGAGGTGCTGGATTTCATCGAGCCGCATGTCCGGCCCAACGTCACCACCGACGAACTCGACGCGCTTTGCCACGACTACATGGTGAACGTGCAGCACACCATACCCGCGCCTCTGAACTACGCACCGCCGGGCTACCAGCCTTACCCCAAATCCATATGCACGTCGGTCAACCATGTCGTCTGCCACGGCGTGCCTGGAGCGAAAAAACTCAAACCGGGAGATGTCGTCAATATCGATGTCACGGTAATCAAGGACGGTTTCCATGGCGACACCAGCCGCATGTTCTATGTCGGCGAACCGTCGATACAGGCACGCCGCCTTGCGGAAATAACCTATGAATGCATGTGGCGCGGCATCCAGGCCGTCAGGCACGGCGCTTACCTCGGCGACATCGGCGAGGTGATCCAGACCCATGCCGAGGAACACGGCTTTTCCATCGTGCGCGAGTTCTGCGGGCACGGCATCGGCAGGAAATTCCACGAGGAGCCGCAGGTGCTCCATTACGGCCGCGCCGGTACCGGCATCAAGCTCCAATCCGGCATGACTTTCACCGTCGAGCCCATGATCAATGCGGGCAAGGCCGGCATTCGCCAGCTCGCCGACGGCTGGACCGTCGTCACCAAGGATCATTCGCTGTCGGCCCAGTGGGAGCACACGGTGCTGGTTACCGACAGCGGCTATGAAGTGTTGACAGTGTCGCCCGGCACACCGCCGCCACCGTCGTTCGTCGCGTAGATGGCGTCCGCAATCGCCCCTCGCGTGGCGCGGACCGCTGCGTTGTCCTCGAACGTGACTGACTGGCGTGACACGCTCCTGCAAGGGCGCGAAGCGCTGAAGGCGGCGTTCGGCAGCAAGCCCGATGCGACGAAAGCCCTGCAACGCCAATGCGCGCTGGTAGACGCAGCGCTGCAGGCAATCTGGAGGGAAACCGGGCAATCCGACGAACTGGCTTTGATCGCTGTCGGTGGATACGGCCGTGGGCTGCTCTATCCCTACTCCGATGTCGATGTCCTGATATTGCTTCCGGACAACGTCGGAGAGAGTGCGCGTACGAGTGTCGAAGCACTGGTGGGCGTGCTCTGGGATGTCGGCCTGGAAATCGGCCACAGCGTGCGCACGATCGGCGAATGCCAGGATGAGGCGCGGCGCGATGTGACCGTCCAGACCACATTGCTGGAATCGCGGCTGCTGGCCGGCAACCGCAAGCTGTACAAGCGCTTCGCGGCCGCCATCATCAATGACCTCGACGTCGACTATTTCGTCGAAGCCAAATTGCTCGAGCAGCAGCAGCGGCACACGCGGTTTAACGATACCGCCTATAACCTCGAGCCGAACATCAAGGAGAGCCCGGGGGGGCTGCGCGACCTGCAGAACATACTCTGGATCAGCCGTGCCGCCGGCCTCGGGCACAGCTGGCAGGATCTGACGAAGCAGAAAATACTGACGCGCGAGGAAGCGCGCCAGCTCAAGCGCCACGAAGCCACGCTGGCGGTGTTGCGCGTGCGCCTGCACTACCTGACCAACCGGCGCGAAGACCGCTTGCTGTTCGATTTCCAGTCCACACTCGCCAAGGAATACGGATTGGCCGATACGCCTGCCCGGCGTGCCAGCGAGCAGTTGATGCAACAGTTCTACACCACGGCAAAAGCCGTTCAGCTGCTCAATACCATCGTGCTGCAGAACCTGCGGCGGCGCATTTTTCCGGCATCCGCGGCGCAGCCTCGGGATCTGAACGATCGCTTCCGCATCAACGCGGAACTGCTCGAAGCGAGCCACGGCCTGTTCCAGCGCCAGCCCTCCGCCATTTTCGAGGCATTCCTGCTGCTGCAGGATCATCCGGAACTCAAAGGCTTCGCCGTGCCGACCATGCGCGCCCTGTGGCACGCACGCGACCATATCGATGCCGCGTTCCGGCGCAACCCCGAGAATCGCGCGCTCTTCATGGAAATACTGCGCCGCCCCGCGGGCATCACCCATGCGCTGCGCCGGATGAATCAGTACGGCGTGCTCGGCCGCTACCTCCCGGCTTTCGGACGCATCGTGGGGCGCATGCAGCACGACCTGTTCCATGTCTACACGGTAGACGAACACATCCTCATGGTGGTGCGCAACCTGCGCCGCTTCGCGGTGCCCGAGATGGCGCACGAATATCCGCTATGCAGCCGGCTGATCGCGGAGTTCGATCGCATCGAAGTCCTGTATCTCGCCGGACTGTTCCACGACATCGCCAAGGGCCGCGGCGGCGACCATTCCAAGCTCGGCATGGCGGATGCCGCCCGGTTTTGCCGCGCGCACGGCTTGTCGAAGGAAGACACCGAACTGGTGACCTGGCTGGTCGAGCAGCATCTGATGATGTCGGCTACCGCGCAAAAACAGGACTTGTCGGATCCGGACGTGATCCGTGCGTTCGCGGACAAGGTGCGGGATTACCGGCGGCTGGTGGCGCTCTATCTGCTTACCGTGGCGGACATCCGCGGCACCAGCCCGAAGGTCTGGAACGCGTGGAAGGCGAAACTGCTCGAGGACTTGTTCCGCAGCACGCGCAGACTGCTCAATCCCGGCGACGCTCCGGCAGAGAACACACTGCAGGCGCGCCAGGAACGCGCCATGGCGAAATTGCGCGCGTACGCGATCGCGGAAGATGCCCCGCGCAAATTATGGGACAAGCTGGACGACAGCTATTTCCTGCGCCACGACGAGCAGGACGTCGTCTGGCATACGCGGTTGCTGAACTATCGCGTGGACACGCCCGTGCCGATCGTCAAGGCCAGGCTGTCCCCGATCGGCGAAGGATTGCAGGTGATGATCTACGCACCGGACGAAAAATCCCTGTTCGCCCGCATCTGCGGCTTTTTTCAAAGCATCAGCTTCAGCATCGTCGAGGCCAAGATCTACACTACGCGCCACGGTTATGCGCTGGACAGCTTCCAGGTCATGGATCCGGCGCGCGCCACATCGCACTATCGCGACCTGATCAGCTATATCGAGCATGAACTGGAGACGCAACTGCGCACGCACGGTGAATTGCCGGCGCCATCCAAGGGAAGGACGTCGCGCCAGGTCAAATACGTGCCGATGACGCCGGAGGTCCACATCCGTCCAGATGAAAAAGGTGCGTACTATTATCTGAATGTGGTTGCCGGAGATCGTCCCGGCCTGCTCTACCGCATCGCGCGCGTACTCGACAAATACGGGATCAACCTCTATACGGCGAAAATCAATACGCTGGGAGAACGCGCCGAGGACACTTTCCTCGTCAACGGCGACGCATTGCGCGACACCAGGCAAGTGGTGCGGCTGGAAACCGAACTGGTGCAAGAATTGCAGCCCTAGGCGGGCGCCGCGGAAATCCAGAAAGACCGTAAAAACGCCTTTACCGCGGAGGACGCAGATACCCTACGTGCGCACCACGTAGGGTATCTGCGTCCTCCGCGGTGAGAGATAAAAACAACGTGTTAGTCGTCCACGATGTCCTGGCCGGGGAACAATTCCTCGTTGTAGCCGAACAGGCGCAGGTCGCGAATGCGCATCGGGTAGAGGATGCCGGACAAGTGGTCCGTCTCATGCTGGACTACGCGTGCATGAAATCCCGACGCCGTGCGGTCGATGGCATTGCCGAACTGATCGAAGCCGCGATAGCGCAACTGGCTGTAACGCGGAACCACGCCGCGCATGCCCGGCACCGACAGGCAACCTTCCCAGCCTTCTTCCATCTCGGTGCCGATCGGTTCCAGCGTCGGATTGATCAGCACGGTGTAAGGTACCTCCTCGGCGTCCGGGTAACGGGGATTGGCGCCGACACCGAAAATGACCACTTGCAGGCTCACCCCGATCTGCGGTGCGGCGATGCCCGCGCCATTTTTCGAGCGCATGGTGTCGTCCATGTCCTGCAGCAACGCATGCAACTCCGCCGTGTCGAACTGGGTCACCGGTTCGGCCCGCTTGAACAGGATGGGGTCTCCCATCCTCAATACCGGCTTATTCATCGCTTTCCACCAGCTTCTCCAGCAGCGTGCGCACCTTGACCATCGATGCCTGCAATACCGCGTTGATCTGATCCAGATGGATCTCCTCGCTGCTGTCGCCACGGCCGGCGGCGTGATTCACCACCACCGCGAGGGCCGCGTAGCGCATGCCGATTTCCTTCGCCAGCGCCGCTTCCGGCATACCGGTCATGCCGACCATGTCCG
>DASWEZ010000213.1:0-9299 GCA_036394495.1 Burkholderiales bacterium | reverse complement strand
GACGGCCAAGGGCGTCTCGCCGAACGACGTCGTCAACGCCTTGCAGAGTTCGAATATTCTGGTGCCTGCGGGCACGGCGCGCATCGGTTCGACCGAATACAACGTGATGATGAACTCCAGTCCGCCGACCGTGGACCTGTTCAACCAGATGCCGCTGCGCGTGTCGAACGGCGTACCGGTGCTGCTGGGCGACGTAGCCAAGGTCGCGGACGGCTTCGCCGTGCAGAACAACATCGTCCACGTCGACGGCCGGCGCGCAACCTACCTGACCATCCTCAAGCATTCCGAAGCATCGTCGCTCGCCGTGGTCGAAGCCACCCGCGAAATACTGCCCGAAATCCAGAAAGCGGCGCCCGAAGGCATCGAGGTCAAGCTCGATTTCGACCAGTCCGTCTACGTGCGCGCCGCAATCAGGAACGTCGCGACCGAGGCCGTGATCGCCTCGCTCCTGGTATCGCTGATGGTTTTGCTGTTCCTCGGATCATGGCGCAACACCATCGTCGTGATCACCTCGATCCCGTGCGCGATGGCGGCCGGCATACTCGGACTCTATTTCACCGGCAATACCATCAACCTGATGACGCTGGCCGGCCTGTCGCTCGCCACCGGCATCCTGGTAGACGATGCGACGGTGGCCGTGGAGAACATCCACCGCCATCGCGCGATGGGGCAGGCGCTCACGGTGGCAATCCTGGAAGGATCCCGCGAGGTCGCGCTGCCGCGCACGATGGCAACGTTGGCGATCTGCATCGTGTTCATTCCGGTGGCGTTTCTGTACGGTGTATCGAAGTTCCTGTTCGTGCCGCTTGCGCTGTCGGTGGTGTTCTCGCTGCTTGCTTCATACATTCTTTCCTTCACGCTTGTGCCGATGCTGTCGCGTCAGTTGTTGGCGGGCGAACACCACGACGACGGCATCGGAAAGGGAGTTGGCGCACGTCTGAACCGCGCACGCGAGAACTCCCTTGAGTGGCTGAAGGACACGTACGGCGGCGTACTGAGCGTCATCATGCGCCATCGTCCCTTTGTACTGGTGTGCCTGTTATTGATAGGTGGGATCAGCGTCTTCCTGGGCCGGGTGGTTGGAACCGATTTCTTTCCGACCGCCGACGTCGGCATCCTGAAACTCCATTTCCGTGCGCCGATGGGCACGCGTATCGAGGAAACCGAGACCCTGGTTCTGGCTGTGCAGGAAGAGATCCGCAAGATCATTCCCGCCGGGGAGATTTCGACCATCAACGACATGCTCGGCGTGCCGATTTTCTTCAATCTTGCCTTCGTGCCCACCGACAACATCAGCGGCATGGATGCCGACATCCTGATTTCGCTGAAGCATCCGCACAAGCCGTCAGCACACTGGATGCGGGAGATCAGGGAAAAGCTGCCGCCAAAATTTCCCGGGTCGACCATGTACTTCCAGAATGCCGACATCGTCACCCAGGTGCTCAACTTCGGACTCCCGGCCCCGATCGACGTGCAGATCCAGGACGCGAATTTCGATCGCGCGCAGGGTTACGCCGCGCGGGTGCGCAAGATCATCGAGGAGACGCCGGGCGCGGTCGATGTGCGGCAGATCCAGGTGTTGAGCTATCCGGCGTTGCGCGTCGAAGTCGACCGTGTGCGCGCGGCCCGGCTCGGACTCACGCAGCGCGACGTGGCCAGCAACGTACTCACGTCGCTATCGTCCAGCGCAATCGTCAACCCTTCGTACTTTCTGAACCCGAACGGCGTGAACTATACCGTCGCGGTGCAGACTCCGATCGAACGCATGAGCTCGGTGGAAGATCTGATGGCGACGCCGATAACCACCGGCGACACCCCGGTACTCGATACGACGTCCGCAACGCGCCTCGATGCCAAGCCCGGGGCACCGGTGACCAGGCTTTCCAACATCGCCACGATCAAGCCGGAAACCAGTTACCAATCGGTGTCGCATTACACGGTACAACGCGTGCTCGACATTGCCGCCAACGTCGACGGCCGCGATCTGGGCGGTGTTGTCTCGGACATCAAGCGCAAGATCGACGCAGTAACCGCCGAAAAGGATTTCCCGCCGACCGCGAAGATCAACATCCGCGGCCAGTACCAGGTCATGAATTCCTCGTTCGAGAGCCTGATTGGCGGCCTGCTGCTGGCGATCGTGCTGGTGTATGCGCTGCTGGTAGTGCTGTTCCAGTCGTGGATCGATCCGTTCATCATCATGATGGCGGTGCCCGGCGCGCTGATCGGCATCCTCTGGATCCTTGCGTTGAGCGGAACCACGATCAACGTCATGTCATTGATGGGCGCGATCATGGCGGTGGGCATCGGCGTGTCGAACTCGATCCTGATCGTGAGCTTCGCCAACGACCTGCGCGTGGAGAAGAGCCTGGGCGTGATCGAAGCGGCTATCGAAGCCGGTATGACGCGCTTGCGTCCGGTGCTGATGACCGCCCTGGCCATGATCATCGGCATGGTGCCGATGGCGCTGGGACTGGGAGAGGCCGGCGAGCAAAACGCCCCCCTCGGGCGGGCCGTGATCGGCGGGCTCGCCATGGCGACTGTGGCCACGCTGTTCGTCGTCCCGGTGATCTATACCTTTGTCAGAAAGAACATGCCGATCCTGCATGAGCTCGATGCCCGCTTCGAGGCCGAGTCGCAGGGACGCCAAGCCTGAGGAGTGACGAGAATGGCTGCGATGCAGCGACGACGCGATTCTTTCATGGTTTTCTACATTGTCGCCTTTGTGCTGGTGGCGGTGGCGGGCGCGGCCGTCTGGTGGTTCTGGCAGGACAAGCAGAGCCATCTGGCGGACGAGACGAAGACACGCGCGGCGCAACTCGATGCGGGCCCCACCGTGGTCATGGGCCAGTCCACGCGTGGATCCGCCGCCCGCAAGATCAACCTGACCGGTGAGCTGCGCCCCTGGAAGGCGACCACCCTCTATTCGAAAGTCGGCGGCTATCTGTCGAAGATCACGGTTGACGTCGGCGATCGCGTGCACGCCGGACAACTCATTGCCGAGGTCCAGGCACCCGAACTCGAGGCGGAATACAAGAGCACGGTGTCGGAGATGGAAAATCGCGAGCGCCAGGCGCTGCGCACGCGCGACCTCGCGGCCAAGGGATTTTTCTCCCAGCAGGCTTTGGACAACGCGGATACCGACGTGCGCACCGCCCGCGGCCGCGTAGACACGCTGCGTTCGCAAATGGGTTACCGCAGCCTGTATGCGCCTTACGCCGGTGTCGTCACCGGGCGCTACGTCGATCCGGGTGCGCTGATCACCAATGCCGCCAATAACCAGTCCTCCTCCCAGCCGGTCGTCACCGTGTCGGATCCATCGAAACTGCGCGTGAGTGTCTACGTCGAGCAGGTCGATGCGCATTTCATCCAGCCCGGCCTCGATGCGGAAATCATCGATACGGCCAGTCCCGCGCGGCGCATCAAGGCCAAAGTCAGCCGCGTGGCGGGTGAACTCGATTCAAAGACGCGTACGCTCCTCGCCGAAGTCGATTTCGACAATCGCGAGGCCACATTCATTCCGGGCTCGTTCGTCAACGTTTCGCTGATGGTGCCGCAGACCAGTTATATCGAAGTGCCGGCATCCGCCCTGGTGGTGCGTGACCGCAAGAATTTCGTTGCAGTGCTGGAAGCCGACAGTCACATAAAGCTCACCCCGATCGAAATCGCCGGAACCGACGGGGCGTCGGTGAAAATTGCCAGCGGGCTGGGAGAAGGGGTGCGGGTGGTACTGAGCCTGGCGAATACGGTGCCGGATGGCGCTAAGGTCAATCCGGCGGCTGCGCCGGCCGCGGCGGCGCCGCAACCCGCCGCCAAGGCGGCGGCTCCGGCTGCAAATCCGCAGCAGCCGAAGTAACCTCGCCTTATAATTCCGGTGCGCCCGCCCGAGCGGGCAGGCGCACCAATCATTGTTCAATCACGATTCGTTCGATCAAGGTTCGCGCATCCAGTGACGATAAATTATCGCGGCATTCACGACATGGGCGGATTGCCCGCGGGCAAGGTCGAAGCGGCCGAGCATGACTATGCGCTATGGGAAAAGCGCGTGGATGCGCTGATGGTGCTGCTGTCGAAGAAAGGACATCTGACGGTGGATGAACTGCGCCGGAACATCGAAACGCTGGGTGCCGAGGCGTACGACAAGATGAGTTACTACGAGCGCTGGATCTACGCGATCACGCAGACGCTGATCCAGCGCGGCATCATCACCATAGACGAACTTGGCACGGGAATCGAGAAAGCCCAGTCCCATGGCAAACGCTGACCGCGCCGACCCCGGATTCGTCCCCGGCGATGCGGTCGCCGTGCGTACGATTTACCCGCTGGGCCATGTCCGCACGCCGTATTACATCCGCGGCAAGCGCGGCGTCATAGAGCGGTTGTGCGGCGTATACGGCAATCCCGAAGAACTGGCTTATGCGCGGCCGGGACTGCCGAAGCAGCCGTTGTACCGCGTGCGTTTCCTGCAGCGCGAAGTCTGGCCGGAATATCGCGGCGGAGCCGACGATACCGTGGACATCGAGATCTTCCAGCACTGGCTGGAAACGGACCGCTAACCATGCCGCACGACCACGATCATCCGCACGATCATGCCCATTCCCACGGTGGCACGGCGCCGCACAAGCATCCGCCGTTGCGCCCGGACCAGGACGACACCATCACTTACTGGCGCGCGATGGAAATCGCGGTGCGCGAACTTCTGATCGGGAAAGGCATACTCACCGCGGACGAAGTGCGCCGCGCGGTCGAGGAAATGGATAATCGCACGCCCCTGCAAGGTGCGCGGATCGTTGCGAAAGCCTGGACCAATCCGCAATTCCGCAAGCTGCTCCTGTCCGACGGCAACGCCGCCTGCAAGGCGCTCGGCATAGATGACGGGATCTACAAACTGGTGGTCGTGGAAAACACGGAGGACGTGCACAACGTCATCGTCTGCACGCTGTGCTCGTGTTATCCGCGCTGGCTGCTCGGTCTGCCGCCCGACTGGTACAAGAGCCGCAACTATCGTTCGCGCGTGATCAATGAACCGCGCGACGTGCTCAAGGAGTTCGGCACGGAAATCGCGGGCGACGCGGTGGTGCGGGTGCACGACTCCACGGCCGACATGCGCTATCTGGTGCTGCCGAAGCGTCCCTCCGGCACCGACGGGTGGTCGGAGGACAAACTCGCCGCGCTGGTCACGCGCGACTCCATGATCGGGGTGACGTTCGCCACGACGCCTTGACAGCCGCTTCGAATTCCATGACAGCTGGGTACAATCGGGATGGCCAATCCGCGGGCACAGCGAAGCGCCGCGTATTGGTCTGTTCCAACTGAATCAACCAGGAAAGGCACGGCGGTGAAATCGCCCCGTCTCGAAGCGATCAGGAACATAGCCCTGCGCCAGCCGCGGCGTTTTCAGCCACCGGCGAAAGGCGAAGTGCTCGTCAATGGCGATCGTCGCTATTTCATAGGCGATGCGATCGGGCAGGGCGGTTTCGGCATGGTGTACGACTGCATCGACGATTGGGGCAACCCGCTGGTCGCCAAGATCCTCATTCCGCATGAGCAGTCCTACCGCGAAGTGCGCCGCGTCTGGCAGGACGAACTGCGCAAGCTCCTGGTCATGCGTCATCCGAACATCACGTTCGTCTACGACGCCTTCGAATACAACGACACCTTCTATCTCATCATCGAGCGGTGCAGTTTTCCGCTGTCGCGCCTGATCACGCGCCTGGGACTGGATGCCGACCGCTGGATTCCCTACGTCGCCCGCGACGTGCTGCAGGCGCTCGACTACATCCACGCTGCCGGTTACGTGCACAAGGATCTGCATCCCGGCAACGTGTTCGTCACGGAACAGCGCCGCAAGCGCAGGTTGATCAAGGAACAGGTTTGGTCGTTCAAGGTCGGAGATCTTGGCCTGACCCGGCTCGAATCCGATATCCGGGTGTTCCAGACCCTGCTCGCCGACTGGATGCGGCCGCCGGAAGCTTTCGACCCGGAAAAATTCGGCGCGATCGGGCGCCATGTGGACATTTACCAAACCGGATTGCTGCTGCTGGCGCTGATGCTCAGGGAGATTCCCTATTTCACGCGCGAGGAAATTCTCGGCGGCATTCCGCAGGCGCTCGCGGCCAAGCACGATTCCAAGTTTGGCCCGGTCGTCGCCAAGGCGCTGCGGCGCCATGTGGAATGGCGCACGCAAACGGCGCTCGAGTTCTGGCGGGAACTGTCGGCGGTGGCGGGAGACAATCCCTGACTTTGCCGGGATTTGGAATACTTCGGAAATTCAGTAAATCATGACAAGGAGTGGACCGGCATGGATCTCGGACTCAAGAAACTGAAAGCAGTCGTCACCGGCGGTACCAAAGGCATCGGACGCGCCATTGCGCAAACGCTGGCCAGCGAAGGCGCCGACGTGGCGATCTGCGCGCGCAATGCGGCGGATGTCAAAAGCGCCGTCGCCGCGCTGCGGGAAAAGGGCGTGAATGCGAGCGGCAGCAGCCTGGACGTCGCGGACGGCCCCGCCCTGAAGGCCTGGGTCGGCAGCGTCGGCAAGGAATTCGGCGGCATCGACATCATCGTGGCCAACGTCAGCGCGCTGGCCGTGGGCGGCGACGAAGAAAGCTGGCGCAAAGGGTTCGCGATAGACATGATGGGGGCGGTCAACATGGTCGACGCCGCCATGCCGTATCTGGAGAAAAGCCGTCATGGCGCCATCGTGACGATCTCCAGCGTCTCCGGACGCGAGATCGATTTTGCCGCCGGCCCTTACGGCGCATTCAAGGCCGCGCTCATTCACTACACCCAGGGCCTGGCATTTCAGCTTGCCGGCAAAGGCATCCGCGCCAACACGGTATCGCCGGGCAACACCTATTTCGAGGGCGGGGTCTGGAACCAGATCAAGGACGGCAACCCGAAGCTTTACGCAGAAGCCCTGGCCCTGAACCCGACCGGCAGAATGGGAACGCCGCAGGAAATGGCGAATGCCGTGGCGTTCATCGCCAGCCCGGCCGCGAGTTTTATCACGGGAAGCAATCTGGTGGTGGACGGCGCCCTGACACGGGGCGTGCAATTCTGACCGGACTGCCGCGGTTCGCGGAAAGTCAGTTGCGCCGTTTCATGAGTGCAGCGACGACAGCCGCGATGATCAGCAGCGCAAAGCAGATCAGCGACCACTCCGCAATCGACAGGCTGAGGAAACGCCACGGCACCTTGGTGCAATCGCCGGTGCCGCGGAAGATCATCGGCAGCGCTTCCGTCAGCGGAAAGGATTCGAGCATGAAGCCGACATCGGCGCCGCAATCGAAAAGTTTGGGCGGATAGTGTTCGAGATAGACATGCCGGATCGCCACGCCGCCGCCGGTGGCGGCCATGACAATCAACAATCCGCTGTAAATCCGGCGTCCCTGCAGGGCGGGGTTGTGGATCGCCGCAACGAGCGCGATCACGCCGACGACGATGAACGCATAGCGCTGCAGGATGCACATCGGGCAGGGTTCCAGCCCGAGCGAGTGCTGCAGATAAAGCGCGAACCCGATCAGCCCCGCGCAGGCCAGGAAGATCGCCAGAAAAATAAGGCGTGAGCCGAGCTTCATCAGATTCTCTCCATGGCATGGCCGAGGTCGGCGATCAGGTCTTCCGCGTCCTCGATGCCGACGGACAATCTCACCAGGTTATCGGTGACGCCCAGCCGCGCGCGCAGTTCCACCGGCAAGGATCCGTGGCTCATGGTGACCGGATGTCCGATCAGGCTTTCCACGCCGCCGAGGCTTTCGGCCAGTGTGAAGACGCGGCAGGCTTCCAGTGCCCGGCGCACGCCGTCCATGTCGGTTTTCAGATAGACCGAGATCATCGCGCCAAAGCCGTTCATCTGCTTTGCCGCCAGCAGATGCTGCGGATGGTTCGGCAGTCCGGGATAAATCACCTTTTCTATCTTTGGATGCGACCTTAGCCACGTCGCCAGATGCATGGCATTGCCGCAGTGCTGCTTCATCCGCAGCGGCAGCGTCTTCACGCCGCGCAGCGCCAGGAAACTGGAGAATGGATCCATGATCGAGCCGATCGCGTTCTGCATGTACTCCAGCTTCTCCGCGATGTCGGCACGATCCCTGACGATGACGGCGCCGCCGATCATGTCGGAGTGGCCGTTGATGTACTTGGTCACCGAATGCAACACGATGTCGATGCCCAGATCGAGGGGGCGCTGCAGGTAAGGCGACGCGAAGGTGTTGTCCACCACCGTGAGGATGCCGCGCGCCTTGCCGATTTTCGCGACCTGTTCCAGGTCGGTGATCTTGAGCAGCGGATTCGAGGGCGTCTCAACCCAGATCAATTTCGTGTCGGGCTGGATCGCTTTTTCCAGCGAGCCGGCGACGTTCGGATCGGCATAGCTCGTTTTCAGGCCCATCGAACGCTTGCGCACCCGCTCGAACAGCCGCCAGGAACCGCCGTACAAATCATCCGCCGCGACGATGTGGCTGCCCGCATCCAGCAGTTCCAGCACGGTGCTGCTCGCCGCAAGCCCGGAGGCGAACGCGAATCCGCGTGTGCCGCCTTCGAGGTCGGCGACGCAGCGCTCGAACGCTTGCCGGGTCGGATTCTGCGAGCGGGCGTACTCGTATCCCGTGTGTACACCAGGCGAATGCTGCTTGAAGGTGGAAGTCGCGAAGATCGGCGTCATTACCGCGCCGGTCGTCGGATCGGGCGACTGCCCGGCATGGATGGAGCGGGTGGCGAAACCTGGCTTGTCGTGTTTTTTGTCGCTCATGATGAATCCGGTTCAGTGCGCGCGATTGCGCAAATGGTTCAGTACGTCCATGCGGGTTATGAGGCCATAGAACCTGCCGTTGTCGACGACGATGGCGACATGCCCCTTGTTGAAGGCTTCCAGCAGTTTCGGCAGCGGCGTTTTCAGTCCGACCGTGTCGATCCGCTGCGTCATCGCCGCGCGCACCGGGTCACTGAAACGCAGCGGATTTTCCTGTGCCGCGGTGAGCAGATCCCATTCGTCGATGATGCCGATCACCTTGCCGTCTTCGATCACCGGAAGCTGGGAAATATCGTACAGTTTCATGCGTGCATACGCGGTCATCAGCTTGTCTTCCGGCGCAATCGTCACGGTGGCGCGTTCGTCATGGCGGCGGGTGATCAGGTCGCGCAGGTCGCCGAATTGCTCGCGTTTGAGCAGGCCCTGGTCGATCAGCCAGTAATCGTTGAAGATCTTGGACAGATACTTGTTGCCGCTGTCGCAGACGAAAGTCACCACGCGTTTCGGCGTTTTCTGCTCGCGGCAGTAGCGCAGTGCGGCGCCGATCAGC
>DASWEZ010000212.1:0-2570 GCA_036394495.1 Burkholderiales bacterium | reverse complement strand
CAGCAAAGGCTTCTGCGGCGAAATCTCGCATCCAGGAAAATAGCCGAACTGCGCAAACTCTCCCCGGCTCTGGTGCCAGGCAACTCGCGACCAGTAATCCACGCCTTGCAGGGGAAGGTGGATATCTTCGTCGGCTTTGAGCTCGATGACCGCCAGCCGGGACTCGCGAGTCGCCGCCAGAATGTCAATCATCGCTCGATCGGCAGCGGCGAACGCGGGCACCTGCGTATACACCGTTTCCGGCCGCAGCCGCCCATCGAGCGCTGCGATGTCGCCAGCCACCAGCGATTCCAGCCAGCGCTCGGGATGCATTCGCCACAACGCATGGTTCTTCGGACCATCCTCGTGACGGACAGACGCCGCCAGCCGCACCAGATCGGCAAACTGCGTTTCATTCTCCGCGCCGAGAATGCGCTCTTCCGGCCCTACACCGAAGATGATTTCCTCGCTGCTCTCGAAGTTGCGAGGATCATGCGCTATCCGCGCCTGAGCAAATTCGAGGCCATGCCGACGGAACGAAATCGATGCAGGCGACAGCACCACGACTTCGGATTGCGGCAAAATGCCGCGAATGCGCGCCAGCGATCCCGCAAAACGTTCGCGCGCCTGTCCTTCATCGATGGAATGCACCAGCCGGGTCGCCAGGTTCCCGCGATCGCCCGTATCCACCGGTACAAGCGCATCCTCCCCTTGGTCGAATTCGTACAAATTCCATTTCGCTGCCGTCGGATGCAGGTGCGCCATACGCTGCCGGGTCAGAGCCACCGTGCCTTTCGGCACAACCATCGTCAGCCCTTCGACCACGCGGCGTTCCCGCTGGGCCAGTCGGCATGCATCAAGCCAAAGAATTCCGCAGGTCAGCGCGCCATCGACGGTCGATTGCGTTTCCTGGTCGTTCACTCCCACGATAGCCAGGGCCCGCTGTCCCTGGCGCAGCAAGCCCCGCAGATAGGCCGGACCGAAGGAGTGTTCGAGATCCATGCTTGTGGTGAACCGGACCACCGTCCATTCGGGAAAGTTTCTCTCTAGCGCCCGCCGCAGACGAGGCTCGTAGGCGGCGCGCGCCGCCCGGCGCGCGGCGGGCGAGCGACGGTCCCGATCGCGGCAGAAGTCGAGGCGCGTGGGGCGGTTCTGTCCCATGCGCTGCACTTGCAACCGGAGCGTGGTCGCCTTTACTTCCGCATCCAGCACCCGCCGCACAAAATTCCGTTCGCTCGACCACACATGCAGCAGGCATTTGTGATACTCGCCGGAAACGGAATATTTCGCTTCCGCCAAATCGAACGCGATGGCGCCGTCCTCTACCACAACTGCGGCGTGTGCGCCGTCGAGAAAGTCGGAGAGCATCTGGCTGAGCGAGTCTGGAGTCATAAATCAGAATTATTCACCCAGCCTATGCCCGTGTCAGTGATCGCTGGACCGAGAGATTGTTTGGTTTCCGTTCCAGCCCAGCCTCCCCTCCGTAATCTTGCTCCTGATCCGGACGGCGTTCCATTCATGGGATAATGCTATTACGCGCTGCGAGTCATTTTGAAAGCCACGAGCATCAAAATATGGTGATTGCCAACCAGGAACGTTTCTTCTTCGAGCACTACGGCCTTACGAATCACGACCTTGAGCTCTATCTCAACGCCGCGCTTTCAGCCGGCGGCGACTACGCCGACCTTTATTTCGAGTACCTGACCTCGACCTCGCTCATGGTCGATGAGTCGCTCGTGAAGTCCGCCTCGCAGGGAATTTCGGCAGGCTGCGGCGTCCGCGTCGTTTCCGGCGAACGCACCGGATATGCCTACACCGACGATCTTTCTCCGCAACGGATTCTGCACGCCGCCCGCACCGCCGCGCTGATCGCGAGCGCCCCGGCCAAGACGACAGTCGCCGGATTCCAACAGAAGCCTGCTCGGAGCTTGTACCCGGTAACATTGCCTTCGGTCGACGCCGACATTACCGCGAAGGTTGAACTGCTGATGCGCGCCGATCGAACCGCTCGTGGATACGATCCGCGAATCAAGGAAGTACGCGCCAGCTATGCCGACGAACTGAGGACCATCCTGGTGGTCGGCTCCGATGGCACCTTTGCCGAAGACTCGCAGCCGCTGGCGCGCACCAATGTTTCCTGCATCGCGAAAACGGATGCGAGTTCGGGACGCGGCAGCTCAGGCGGCGGCGGCCGGGTCGCGCTCGACTTCTTTTTCGGCGACAAGACTCCCGAGTTTTTTGCAAAAGAGGCCGCGCGCCAGGCAATTCTCCAACTCGACGCGCGCGAAGCTCCTGCGGGTGACATGGAAGTAGTGCTAGGTCCGGGATGGCCCGGCGTTCTGCTGCACGAGGCCGTAGGCCACGGTTTGGAGGCCGACTTCAATCGCAAGAAAACATCGGCATTCGCCGGCCTGATCGGCAAACGAGTGGCCAGCGAAAAGTGCACCGTCGTCGACAACGGCACAATGCCGTGGCGCCGCGGGTCTTTAAACGTAGACGACGAAGGCCAGCCGACGCAGGAAACCGTGCTGATCGAAAACGGAATTCTGAAGGGATATCTCAGCGACAAACTCTCTTCGAAGCTCATGGGC
>DASWEZ010000211.1:0-8150 GCA_036394495.1 Burkholderiales bacterium | reverse complement strand
CGTGGGGAATACCGCGGTCACGAAGTGACCGCGGAGAAAGTGCTGCGTGCTGCAGTTGAAAATTCTTAAGTCTGCAGGTTCTCGTTTAGCTCTTTCCCAGTACGCAGCACGCAGTACCTTCCCTACTCCAGCTCAATCCTCCGAATATCGGGGGCGCTATAAATAGTTTGTTTCTGCCGCGACGCTGGCGCCAGATTCTAAATGACTTCGCTCCCGGCAGCCGTTTCGTTTTGGGCCCGACGCCAAGCTCGGGTATGCTTCGATTAAGTTTAAATGATGTGCTTTTCCCCATCTCCCTAACCCCTAGTCCCAGTCTTCATGATTCCCTTTCTATCCGCAAAGAAACTGGCATCGCTCATTCGCCGCAAAAAAATCGGCAGCGTGGAACTGCTCGACCTCTACCTCGGCCGGGTGGCCCGCCTGAATCCGAAGCTCAACGCCATCGTGGTGCTCGACGAAAAGCGCGCACGCGAGCAGGCGCGCAAGGCGGACCGCGCTGCAGCAAAAGGCGGTTGGAAGGGTCCGCTGCACGGCGTGCCGATGACCGTGAAGGAGTCGTTCGACCTCGAAGGCCATCCGACCACCTGGGGCCGCGCCGACATGAAGGGCAACATCGCGAAGCGGCACGCCCTCGCCGTACAAAGGTTGATGGACGCGGGCGCCGTCGTATTCGGCAAGACCAACGTGCCGGCGCTGCTGGCCGACTGGCAGACGTTCAATCCGGTCTACGGCACGACGAACAACCCCTGGGATGTGACCCGCGGCCCCGGCGGTTCATCGGGCGGCGCAGCGGCGGCGCTCGCGGCTGGGCTGACCGGGCTCGAGCTCGGCAGCGATATCGGCGCGTCGATCCGCAACCCCGCGCATTATTGCGGCGTTTTCGGCCACAAGCCGACTTTCAAGCTCTGCTCGATCGCCGGACACAACCTGCCGCCCAACCTGGCCGTCAAGGACATGCTGGTGATCGGCCCGATGGCGCGCAGCGCGGACGACCTGGAAATTGCGCTGAAGCTGATTTCGCAACCGGACGAGCTGGAAGCACGCGGCCTGAAGATCGCGCTGGCCCGGCCGAAGACGGACATAAAGAAGCTGAGGATCGCCGTGCTTACCACGGCCACAACGGCGGAAGTCGACGACTCCGTACAGGCCGCCGTACTTGCAGCGGCAAAAGCGTTTGCGAAGCGCGGCGCGAAGGTCAGCGAAAGCGCGCGGCCGGATTTCGATCTGCACGAAGCACACCGCACCTTCATTCACCTGCTGCGCGGCGCGACGTCGTCGGCATTGAACGATGAACAGTTCGCGCGCCAGCGCGAACTGGCGGCAAAAAATGCGCCGGGCGACGACAGCTACGTCGCCTGGATGATGCATGCCAATACGATGCCGGTCCGGGAGTGGCACGCATGGAACGAGAAACGCGAACAGATCCGCCGCGCGTGGGGAGAATTCTTCCGCGAATGGGATCTGTTGCTCTGCCCCGCCGCGGCAACCGCCGCGTTTGCGCACAACCAGAAAGGCGAACGCTGGGAACGCATGGTCATGGTCAACGGCAAGCCGCAACCGTCCACCACGCAGATGTTCTGGGCCGGATTTCCCGGCATGGCCTTCCTGCCTTCGACCGTCGCGCCCGCGGGATTCACCACAGAGGGATTGCCGCTCGGCGTGCAGATCGTAGGTCCCCAATACGGCGACCTCGCCACCATCGCCGCGGCGCAATTCCTGGAACGAGAGTTCCAGCCTTTCGTCGCCCCGAAAGGTTATGAATGATGCGCAAGCCCTTGCAGATCGCGTTCGGAACCTTGTTGCTGTTGCTGCTGGCGCACAATGTTTTCGCCGAAGAGCGGGCGGATGATGCCGTCGGTGCGCAAGTCGCCGCCGCCACCGCCGAATGGATTTCGACTTTCAATACGCGGGATCCGGTGCGCATCTCCGCGCTTTATGCACCGGACGCGATCCTTTGGGGAACGGTTTCCAAAACCATTCGCACGACCCCGAGGGAGATACTCGAGTACTTCGAGGAATCCTCCGCGATGCGGCCGGACCTGCGCATGTTCCTGGGCGAGTACCATGTGCGTATCTATGGCGACATCGCGATCAACTCGGGCTACTACACCTCGCGCAATCCGGTGGACGGCAAGGAAGTCGTGATTCCGATGCGCTTCACGTTCACTTATCGAAAAGATGGCGACCGCTGGATGATCATCAATCATCATTCTTCACGGTTCGCGCAGCCGTAGTCGTGGCGCTTCTTTTATTGCGAGGTGGAAGCCGGGCGCACGCAGCCCTCGATTGCGGCTGCAAAGGCGACGGGCATCAGTGGAGCAGGTTCACTGCTTGCAGGCGAACTTCCAGAGGACCCCGTCAATGCCCTCAAGGGGCACGCGCCGCCACGAGGCGCCACCTGGAACTTCGTAAACGCCCGGTCCGTCGCCCATGTGTTCGAAATGAAGCACGGAATTCAGCGTGTGATACTGCCCGGCGTCGCAATCGAACTCTTTTTGAGTCTTCATCGACCAATAGAGCAAGTAGTCGGACCATTGGCGTGAGGTCTTGTAATCCAGCAGTGCCCACATGCCGACTATGTTTGCCTGCTTGTGAATGGTAGCGAGGTCGACGTAGGCGTCCAGTTCTTCGTCGGCGTCCACGCGCGTCCACTCCGCCCATGCGGGGGCGCTCAGCAATAACAGGACAAATAGGAGTTTTTTCATGATTTCCGCGTTTGCGCCGGATGATTGCGCCGAACGCGGCTTTTCGCTTTAATGGGAGCGAGCCATGCTAAAGCAAAAAGACCCTTCCAATCCAATCAAACCATCCACCCTCCTGGACCAGAATCCTGTCCGACGCACCAGGGTTTGCCTGAAGGTTTCGTTTAGCCCCCAACCGCGCGCCCCTAACCCCTGAATTCAGAACCATGGAACTCGACTTCACCCAACCCGCCGCGCAGGACGAAGGCTACGATCCGGCGGTCGCGCGCAAATGTTTCGAATCCTTCGGCAAGACCGAAAATTTTGCCGAGCTGGAAAGTTTCTTCGTCGAAGACCAGAGCAGCGAGAAGATGTATCTCCTGGTCGAAGGCGAAGTCAGCCTGATTCGCAACAAGAAGACGCTCGATATCGTCAAGCCCGGCGAGATTTTCGGCGAGATAGCGGTCATTACCCAGCAGCCACGCGCGGCTTCGGCGATAGCCCGCAAGTTCTGCCAGGCGCTGGTGCTCGACGCCCGGCAGTTCCAGCAGGCCCTGCAGGCCACGCCGGAATTCGCGCTCATGCTGATGAACATCATGAACAACCGGCTGCGCCTGACCATCGCGCTGATGAAGCAGACCGCCAGCCTGCCCAGCCGGGACGATCGCAACGAACTGAGGGTGTTCGACAAGAAGATGATGGAAGACCTGGTTGCCGCCTTCAAGACCAGGCCGCCGCAAACCTTCCCGGCGGGCCGGGTCATCATGAAGGAAGGCGATGCCGGCATTTCGATGTACATCGTCATCCGCGGCCGCGTCTCGGTGTCGATCAATTCGACCGTCGTCGAGCGGGTCGGCCCGGGCGGCACCTTCGGCGAGATGGCGCTGGTCGATCACGCCTCACGTTCGGCAACAGCCGCCGCCGATACCGAATGTCAGTTGCTGTCCATCAGCCGCAGCGACTTCCTGAATCTCGTCAAGACCAAGCCCGGTTTCGCAATCTCGCTGCTCAAGACGATTGCGGATCGGTTGAGGAACATGACGGCGCAGAAAAAATAAAAGGGTCGTGAATGTCGCAAGTGCCGTGAATACGTGAATGTCGTAAAAATGCGGGCTTTAGACCTTACGAAATACGACATTCACGACATTCACGTATTCACGACAAGGCTCTGCGTCGCGGTCGCGACGCCGCCTTGGTCATCCTTCCACGTAAAAACAAACTCCCCGCTTTCGCTGGCCACCGCATAGAACGTGAAGAACGGATTGGTGGAAACGGCGGGGTGCAGTTTTGCCCGGAAAATCTCGCGGCCGTTGTAGGTGCAGTCGAAGGATTCGATGATGTGGCGCGCGATCTCCTTGCCGGTGTTGTCGAGGCGGAAGCCGGATTCCATGGGATGCTGGACCAGCGTGCGAATCTCCACAACCTCGCCGCGCTTCGCGCTTGGCGGCATGCGCACCCGCGCAGCGCCCATGCGGCTCACAGCCCGCACTCCGAAGTAACGACTTCGATGTCCGCCGCGGCCGACCAGAGAGAACCGTCGCTCAGCACTGCCACGGCCGTGAGCTGCTGCGAAGTGGCCATCCGCACGCGCGTCGACACGACTGCCTTGCCGTTGTAAGGTCCGAGTTGCATTTCCAGGATGCGCGGAAGGTGGTTCTTCTCCGCAAACAAATGAATGCCGCTCACGTAGTCCTGTTGCGTCATCGGGCTGTCCACGCTGACGGTGACCGGTACGACGCTGCCGTTCTCCGCCACTCTGGGAATCTCGAGCTTCACGCGACCGCGCGTAATCGAACGCTCGCCGAAAGTCTCGCGCAGCGCCGCTGTTAGCTCGTCGGGGGTGGCGGTGGCGGGGCGAGCGATCAGAAAGCAAGCGCCCGCCGCGAGCGCCTGGAGTGCGCGGCGACGACTCGCTACGTGAATGCCGTGAATGTCGTGAATGCCGTGTTTAGTAAGTTCCAAGGCTGAATTTCCACGCTTCCGCGACATTCACGTATTCACGATATTCACGGCATTTACGGCATTCACGGTACTTGCGACATTCACGTATTCACGACATTCACGTTATTCACGATCAGGTTTTGTACGAAAAACCGTGGTTCTTAAACGGCAGCGAACGCACGCGCTTTCCGGTCGCGGCGAAAATCGCGTTGCCCAGCGCGGGAATCACCGCGCCGATCGGCGGTTCGCCGACCCCACCCCAGAATCCGCCGGTGGGCACCAGGATGGCTTCGATTTTCGGCGTCTCGGACAGGCGCAGCACCCGGTAATCCGAGAAATTGCTTTGTACGACGCGGCCGTCCTTGATGGTGATTTCTTCATGCATGGACGAGCTCAGGCCCCAGATCACGCCGCTCTGGATCTGCGCGATCACGGCATCCGGATGCACCACGTAACCGCTGTCGAGCGCAACGACGACACGCTTTACTTCGATGACCGTTCCATTCGTCACGGCAATCTCGACCACCGCGGCGGAGAAGCTGCCGTAGGAATCGACGACTGCAATGCCACGGTGAATGCCTTTCGGCGCCGGCTTGTCCCAGGCTGCGGCTTTCACCACCGCTTCCATCACCCCGAGATCCTTCTTGCCTTTGAGCAGCGGACGGCGGAACGCGACCGGGTCCTTGCCGCTGGCTTGCACCAGTTCGTCGATGAAGCATTCGCGGAAGAACGGATTATGCGTATGGGCGACGGCGCGCCAGAAGCCCGGCGGCACGTGCGGATTGCGCATCGCATATTCATCGGTGAAGTTCGACACCGCATACGGGTTGTCCTGGAAGCAGCGCACGTTCACCGGGTCGACGCCGTTCTTGATGTCGGCCGGACGCACGGTGATGAAGATGGACTGATCGGCCTGGCGCACATGCCACGCGTTCCAGTTGCCGTCCTTGTCCAGCCCGGCGCGCAGTTTCACCAGCGCCACCGGCCGGTAACGGCCCTGCTTCATGTCTTCCTCGCGCGACCATTGCAGGCTGACGGGCGTGCCCGGCATCTTTTGCGCGATCCACACCGCCTGCTTGGTGTACTCCTGATGCGGCCCGCGCCGGCCAAAGCCGCCGCCGGCGTGCATCTTGTGCACGATCACGTTCTCCAGCGGAATGCCGGCCGCTTCGGACGCCGCCGCTATGGTAGCTTCGCCGTTCTGCGTGCCCACCCAGACTTCGACCTTGTCGTCCGTCACGACAGCGGTCGCGGTCTGCGGCTCCATCGTCGCGTGGTTCAGATAGGGAGCGTGGTATTGCGCCTCGATCACCTTGGCAGCAGCGCCGAGCGCGGCCTCGGCATCGCCATCCTTGCGCGCGACCGGAACATCTGTCGCGTCGAGGCCGGTACGCAGGAAAGTCATGATGGATTCGCTGGTGACATTGCCGCTCTCGCCGGTGTTCCATTCCACCGGCAGCTCCTTGAGCGCCTGGTTGGCGCGCCACCAGTTGTCGGCGACCACCGCGACCCAGTCATCTCCGGCGACGATCATCTTGACGCCGCGCATGGCTTTCGCCTTCGAATCGTCATAGCTCTTGAGCTTGCCGCCGAACACCGGGCACTGGACGATGGACGCGTGCACCAGGTCCGGCAGGCGCACATCGGCCGTATAGATCTGCTTTCCGGTGGTCTTGTCGGCGATGTCGAAGCGGGGCGGCGAAGTGCCGATCAGCTTCCAGTCCTTCGGGTCCTTGAGCTTCGGCTCCTTCGGCACTTCGAGTTTTGCCGCCGCCGCGGCCATCTTGCCGTAGGTGGTGGTCTTGCCGGACGAATGCGAGATCACGCTCTTCGCGGCCTTGCACTCGGCAACGGGCACGTTCCATTCCTGCGCCGCTGCGGCAACCAGCATCTCGCGCGCACTCGCCCCTGCCTTGCGCAGATACTCCTGCGATTCGCGGATGCCGCGGCTGCCGCCGGTGGACATCGATCCGAAAATCCTGTTGCGCCTGATATGGTCGTTGACGTCCGCGTATTCCGGACGAACCTTGCTCCAGTCGCATTCGAGTTCTTCGGCGACCAGTTGCGCGAGTCCGGTGAAGGAGCCCTGCCCGAGTTCGGAGCGGGCAATACGGATGACGACGGTGTCGTCGGGTTGGATCACGATCCAGTGCGTGACTTCTGGTGTGCCTGCGGCGGCGGCGGGAGTGCCGGCTGCATCGGCGGCGTACACCGTTCCCGACAGATTGACGCCGATCATGAAACCGCCGGAAACGGCGGCGGTCCTGACCAGGAAATCGCGACGGCCTGTTTCGAATTTTTGCGTTTTCATCAAAGCCTCCTTATGCCGTCTTCGCGACGAGATGGATCGCGTCGCGAACCCGCGCGTAAGTCCCGCAGCGACAGATGTTGCTCATCGCGTCGTTGATCTGGGCATCCGTGGGATTTTTGACCTCGTCGAGCAACGCGGCGGCGGCCATGATCATGCCGCTCTGGCAGTAACCGCACTGCGGCACCTGCAACTTCACCCAGGCTTTCTGCACCGGATGCGAACCGTTCGGCGACAGGCCTTCGATGGTGGTGACCTTCTTGCCGGCCATGGCCGACACCGGCATCACACAGGAGCGCATCGGCTGACCGTCGACGTGCACCGTACAGGCGCCGCACATCGCGATACCGCAACCGTATTTGGTGCCGGTCAATCCCAGTTCGTCGCGCAATGCCCACAACAGCGGCATATCGTCCTCGATATCGACGTTCACGTCCTTCCCGTTGACGTTCAGAGTGGTCACGATGTGCTCCTTGAATGAGTTTGTAAGGAAATATTTCGCGAAAGACCTGCGTATGGATGATGGTAGCAAAGATGCGTGTCGCGGGTGCGACAAGAAAAGTTCAGTGGAAAGACAGGACTCAGGACGTGGGACTCAGGACTCAGTGGAGAATCAGGGCAAGTGCCGTGGCTCAGGGGAAAAATATCCGCGTGTACGCGAAAGCCTGAGGCAAGGAAGCCGGAAAGCCTTTGCTGAGTCCTGAGTCCTACGTCCTGAGTCCCACCGTCACGTTCGTCACGGCCTTCCTGCATAATGCAGCCCACGCATCGAGACCGGCCGTCCGCGCCGGAACAACAATTCTCGGGCATGGAGGAGAACCATGGACGCACGCTTCACGCCGGAGTTGCAGCGCAGGACGATTTTGAAGGTCTCGTGGCGGCTGCTGCCACTGGTCGTCGTGGCTTATCTGGTTGCCTACATAGACCGCACCAACATCGCGGTCGCCGCACTGACGATGAACAAGGACCTGGGCTTCAGCGCCTCCCTGTATGGCATCGGCGCAGGCATCTTCTTCATCGGTTACGCCCTGTTCGAAGTGCCGAGCAACATGGTGCTCGAGAAGGTCGGCGCGCGTGTGTGGATCGCGCGCATCATGATCACCTGGGGCATCGTTTCCGGGTTGATGGCCACCGTCAGCGGGCCGGTGAGTTTTCTGGTCCTGCGCTTCCTGCTCGGCGTGGCCGAGGCCGGCTTCTTCCCCGGCATGATTCTCTACTTC
>DASWEZ010000210.1:0-11500 GCA_036394495.1 Burkholderiales bacterium | reverse complement strand
CTTGATCGGATCATCCGCACAGGCCGCGCCTGAGAACATCATCAATCCGACAGCCACTGCCACTGCTACCCGCATGCGTCTGGCCACTTTGAATTCCGGTTTTTTCGATGCTTTCACAGCCATGCCCCCTTCGTAATGTCGATACAAATATAACGGTTGTTAAAATTTTTTTATTTCACCGCTCTTATTTCACTGCGCGGATCGCCTTGCGCGGATGCGGTGGTGGGTCTGCCTTGCCCATGCCCGTCAACAACCCGCGGATCGATTCTTCACTGACACGACCCTCTCCATCCCTGTAGGGGGCCGACTTCACGTCCACTACTTTCTCCACCCTGCCCTGATTCAGTACAACCACCGTCTCGGCGAGCACCGACACATCCTCCGGATCATGGGTGATGGCCAGCATCGGCACCTTGAACAGGCCGCGCATGGCCACCAGTTCGGCGCGCATGCGCTCGCGCAACAACGGGTCAAGCGCGGCAAATGGCTCGTCCAGCAACAACAAATCCGGGCGCCGGATCAAGGCCCGCGCCAATGCCACGCGCTGGCGCTGCCCCCCTGACAATTGCACGGGATGCGCCTTGTTCAATCCGCGCAATTCGAACAAATCCAGAAGCTCGGCGACACGCCGTGCCGCGTTCGCGGACAATTTGCGCTCCCACCACCGTTTCACGCCGAACCCTATGTTTTCCTCGATATTCAGGTGTGGAAACAATGCGTAGTCCTGGAACAGGTAGCCGACCGCCCGCGCATTGGCGCGCACGTCGATGCCGGCCATTGAGTCGAACAATACTTTGCCGCCCACAACGATCCGCCCGTAATCGGGTTTCTCCAGGCCGGCGATGGCACGCAACGTCAGGCTTTTCCCTGCGCCCGAGGGACCGAATACCACGCCAAGGTCGTCGTCGCAGGCGAACTTCACATCCAGCGTGAAATCGCGTCCGTTAGAACGCAGCGTTTTGCGGATATCGACTTCGATATGCATGGCGTCAGCTCGCGTATCGCGGTTGCAACAGCCGGCCGGAAGCCAGCAGGATCGATATGCATACGATCGAAGTCACTATGACCAGGAAATTCGCCACGTCGTCTTTCCCCGCCTGCACCGCTTCATAGACGGCAATCGAAAGGGTCTGGGTGCGGCCGGGAAGGCTGCCGGCGACCATCAGCGTAGCGCCGAACTCGCCAAGCGCACGAGCAAAGGCGAGCATGGACCCAGCCAGGATCCCGCGCCACGCCAACGGCAACGTGACACGAAGAAAAACCTCGAATTCCGACTTGCCGAGCACACGTGCTGCCTGCTCGTACTGGCGCTCGACCCCTTCGAAGGCCGCGCGTGCGGCCTTGTAGACCAGCGGAAACGCAACGATTGCCGCTGCAATCACCGCGCCTTGCCAAGTAAAGATCAGGGAGATGCCGAATTTGTCGTAAAGCCATTCGCCGAGCACGCCGCGCCGGCCTACCAGCACGAGCAGGTAATAGCCGAGAACGGTCGGCGGCATGACCATCGGCAAGGTCATCATGGCGTCCAGGACTTCTCTACCGGGAAAACGCAGACGCGCTACCGCGAATGCAATGGCAATGCCGAATAGCGTTGCGAGCATGGTGGCCCAACCGGCAACCTTGAGGGTCAGCAACAGGGGAACCAGGACTTCCTGTGATGTCGGCATATCGATAATGGATACAAACGCAATCGTCGTATATCTATTTATATAACGACTTTGGGCGAAGGGTAACGACTCGCCCCGGCTGCGTCAAGAAGATGCCGATACAGCGGACACAGCTCGGCAAAAAAAAGCGGCAGCCCTGACTGGGCGCCGCTTAAGGCTCGAAAGGAGGTCCGCATGCTGAACGCTCGTTCTTCCATCCAGCAGCAAGCCATCCAGTCGCTATATTCTTATGGATATAGCGTACCGTCAAGTCATTTTAACGACCTGCATTTTCTTCGTGTTTTAAGGAGCCGGACACGCAGGGCGGAACGCTAGTTCCTCACGTGGCAGGGAACGGGCGCTCAGCCACCGTTCATCATGTCGGTGAAGCTGCGCAACTCCTTGGCGACACTGGCGCTGGCCTTCTCTTCCATGGTGCTATAGCGCTGCAGCACTTCCTTGCCGAATTCGGTCACGGCGGCGCCCCCGCCCGCTTTGCCGCCGGTCAGTGTAACCACCACCGGCGATTTGAAAGCCTGGTTCATGGTGTCCACCAGCAACCAGGCGCGACGATAGGACATTTCCATTTGTCGCGCGGCGGCCGAAATCGATCCGGTCTCGTCGATGGCCCGAAGCAAGTCGGCCTTGCCCGGCCCCATGGCGATCGCCTTGCGGAACATGATGCGGATCTGCGGCTTGAGATCCTGCTTCGACGACTTCCTGGAGGGCGGAGACTTTGCCATGTTTCAGGACCAGCGATCCGCGGCTGCATCATCGGCCGTGCGCGCGTCGACCCAGCGCCCGCCTTCCGGCGTCTTTTCCTTCTTCCAGAACGGGGCGCGCGTCTTCAGGTAGTCCATCAGGAATTCGCAAGCCTGGAAGGCCTCGCCGCGATGCGCGCTCGCGACGACCACCAGCACGATCTGGTCGGTGGGTTTGAGCGTACCGACGCGATGCACGACCAGGGCGTCATAGATATCCCAGCGCGCCCTCGCCTCCCCGACGATTTTTTCCAGCGCCTTTTCAGTCATGCCGGGATAGTGTTCGAGCGTCATCTCGGCGACGTCCGCACCTTCATTCAAATCGCGAACCACGCCGACGAAACTCGCGATGGCACCGATCTTCGGATTGCCGTGCCGCATGGCGGCCATTTCCGCGCCGGCGTCGAAATCCCCGGTCTGTACGCGTACAGTCACGTCAGCCCCCGGTGACCGGCGGAAAGAAAGCCACTTCGTCGCCGTTGCCGACCGGCGTATCGGCTGCGGCCATATCCTGATTCACGGCAATGCGCACCGGTTTGCCGGGCGCCAGTTCGCGCTCCCAGGGTTCTCCGCGACTGCGCAACCACGCCGTAAGGCTTGCGACGTCTTGCACGTTGCCAGGCAGTTCAACCTGCTCGCGCTCGCGGCCGAAAATTTCGCGCAGCCGGGCAAAGTACAGCACCTCGATGGTCGCGATACGGGAATCGTTCGGTTTCATGATGCCAATTATCGCCGGTTTGCCCTGCAATTGCAGCCGGTCAGGCCAGGCCGAGATGCCTGACTACGAACTCCGCGAGGGCGGCGTAGTCGTCCAGCCCGAAGACGGGGAGTCCGGTCGCAATCGGAGCGTCAGTTGCCAGCGCGACGATCCAGGGATCTTTGGGAAACAGCAACGGTGTCCCTGTCGCCGCCCGGTGGACCTCGATCTTCGGGATCGGCTCCTGCTTGAACCCCTCCACCAGCACCAGGTCACAAGGCGAGAGGCTTTGGAGCAAATGCGCCAGTTCCGGCTCGTCTTGCCCTCTCAATTCGTGCATCAGTGCCCAGCGTGCCGCAGAACTGACCAGTACTTCGGCAGCACCGGCCTGCCGGTGGCGATAGGAATCCTTTCCCGGCTGGTCGACGTCGAAGGCATGGTGGGCGTGCTTGATCACGGAAACCTTGAGCCCGCGGCGGGCCAGCAACGGGATCAGGTTCTCGATCAGAGTGGTCTTGCCATTACCCGAGTATGCAGCGAAGCCAAAGACTTTCAAGGCAGGCGGAATGGGAAATTAATGGTTATTCTGTAATTAACCGGATTATAGGGACTGGAGGATAAAGACCATGCGTAAAACCACTCTCATTGCACTACTCGGACTGCTCGCTTCGATCGTCCTGCTCGTCACGCCCGCGCTGGCCCATCATGGCTGGAGCGGTTACGACAACAGCAAGCCGGTCAGGCTGTCCGGCACGGTCACCGAAATTTCGTATGCGTATCCGCACGCCACCCTCAAGCTGGACGTCGCAGGCAAGCACTGGGTGGCCGTGTTGGCACCGCCTTCGCGCCTGTCTGCGCGCGGAATAGGCAGCGGCGACATCAAAGTCGGCGCGCAGACCACAGTGGAAGGTTATCCGAGCCGCGAGGATGCGGCGGAAATGCGCGCGGAGCGCATCACGCTCGACGGCAAGGTCTACGAATTGCGCTGATGGCGCCGGGCGACGCGCTGCTGGGGGCACTCGAGGAAGGCAGCGTCGCCTCGGCGATGCGCGATTCCCTCTGGCTGTTTCCGCTGGTCGAGACTATCCATATCCTGGGCTTCTCGATCCTGGTCGGCGCGGTCGTGATGTTCGACCTGCGTATCCTGGGAGTTTCGAAGCGCATCTCGGTGCGGCTGCTGGCGCGGCATCTGCTGCCATGGTCGGTCGGCGCCCTGCTTCTGATCGTCCCCACCGGCACGCTGATGTTTGCCTCGGAAGCCACGGATCTGGTCGGCAACCGCGCATTCGTCGTCAAGATGCTGCTGCTGATGCTGGCGGGCGCCAATGCCGGCGCCTTTCATCTCGGCTCCTTTCGCGACGCCGAATTGTGGGACCAGAACACGCCTGCGCCGACAGGCGCAAAGCTGCATGCCGTCGCGTCGATGCTGATCTGGGCCGGGGTCATTACCTGCGGCCGGATGATTGCCTATTTATAGCCGTTGTGGCCAGCACGGATTCGGCGTTGCCGTCCGTTTACCCGAGCCCTCTCGGCCGCGGGGTTAGTATCCCGCAGCCGGTTACTTCACGTTCAGGCAGCGACGCCGATAATCACGTGGCTGGCTTTGATGAGCGCCACAGCTGACTTGCCTGCCGCCAGTTGCAGTTCGGTCACAGCTTCGTTGGTGACGACTGCCGAGACTACGCTACCGCCCGATAGCTTCATCGAGACCTCGCTGTTCACCGCACCCTTGGTCACCTTCGTCACCTGGCCCGAAAGCTGATTGCGGGCGCTGAATTTGTAGCCTCCCGCATCCGTCAGCAGCGTGACGAGCGGCGCCTTGATCAGGCCGACCGCTTTCTTGCCCTTCGCGAGGCCGAGTTTCGTCGCGCTCTCACTGGTGACCACGGCGACGAGCTTGTCGCCCCCTGCCAGGTCCAACACCACTTCTGTGCTCACCGGGCCGCTGTGGACAGCGGAGATCGTGCCTTCGAGCTTGTTACGTGCGCTGATTTTCATGCCTGCTCCTCATAGTGGATGAAGTTCGACCGCGGCGATTCCTGATCATTCAGCGGTCCCTGCCTCCCGATTTCGCCTTGCGATTCAGGAGGGATAGCGTATCTTAGGCAGGAGCGCTAGCTAGATCCCACCATAGCGCCCCAATAAGCGAAGTCTTGGCCGTATAACGGCTATCGCTGTATATTTACGTATATAGCGAATTCCCGCGACAACCCCTCATGGCCAGGCGCAAGCTGCAGGCCCATCTTGAACTGGAAACACAGTTCGGCGCGATGCTGGGCGGCACCCGCATTCGCCTGCTCGAAGCCGTCGACAAGCACGGTTCTATCTCGAAGGCGGCGAAGCACATCCCGATGTCGTACAAGGCAGCCTGGGATGCCCTCGAGGATTTGAACAACCTCGCCGACCAACCGGTCATCGATCGCAGTATCGGCGGAACCGGCGGCGGCGGAACAAAGCTCACGGAGTACGGCCGCAAGCTGATCGCGATGTTCCGCGCCATCGAAGGCGAGTACCAGGCTGCGATGGATCGTTTGTACGACGAAGCGGCAGGTTCGGAGGGAACGGACAAAGCCGCTTTCCAGCGGCTCCTGCGCCGCATGACCCTGCGCACCAGCGCGCGCAATCAGTTTTTTGGCACCGTGTCGCGCGTCGTTTCGGATTCAGTGGATGCCCTAGTATTCCTGGCGCTCGATGACGATTGCGAACTCGAGGCCCGGATCACCACGGATTCGGTCAAGCGGCTCGACTTGTCCCCGGGCCGCGAAGTCATTGCCCTGGTGAAGGCTCCCGCGGTTTTTCTGATTGCGAATCACGGCGCGCGGACCACCGACACGAATTATCTGACCGGGGTAATCAGTCGCCTCAATAAGGGACCGGTCAATTCAGAAGTGGTTGTGGACCTCCCGCTTTCGCGCGTTCGCCATATCACTGCAGTAATCACGACGGAATCGGTGGCCTCGCTTGGATTGAAAGTCGGGACGCCGGTAACGGCTGCATTTCAGGCTTCCAGCGTAATACTCACGACTTTCGGGTAGGACGAAGTCCTGCGCCGGGTCATTACCTGCAGGCGCATGATCGCCTGTCTCTGAACGCTTGCGGGTTCTTGCATCCGGCGCCAGTTGTCCCCACCGTTATTCACAATGGAATATAATGGTTTGAGTGGCGTAGCGGCAGCGCCCGGGTCGACAACAAAAGCCGCAAATGCTCGAAATACCAGGATGACGACACCACTCAATACTGCGATCGCATGGAAGACCGCCGATCCGGCTACGCCGACGCTCGTGGATACACGCGGCCGTGCCTTGCGCGACCTGCGGATTTCGGTCACCGACCGTTGCAACTTTCGCTGCACTTATTGCATGCCGAAGGAGGTGTACGGCCGCGACTTCCAGTTCCTCGAACGCTCCCAGTTGCTGAGCTTCGACGAGATCCACCGGCTGGTGAAGGTCTTCCGCGGGCATGGCATCGAGAAGGTGCGGATCACGGGAGGCGAACCGCTGGTACGCCGGCAACTGGAAAAGCTGATTGCGATGCTCGCGCAGGAACCCGGTCTGGACCTGACGCTGACCACCAACGGATCGCTCCTGAAACAGAAAGCGCAGGCACTGAAGGATGCGGGACTGAAGCGCGTGACGGTCAGCCTGGATTCACTGGACGAAGCGGTGTTCCGGGCAATGAACGACGTCGACTTCCCGGTGGCCAAGGTGCTCGAAGGAATAGAGGAAGCCGACCGGCTCGGCCTGAAGCCGCTCAAGATCAACATGGTGGTGAAACGCGGCACCAACGATCAAAGTGTCGTCGACATGGCGCGCTTCTTCAAGGGCAGCGGCCACATCCTGCGCTTCATCGAATTCATGGACGTCGGCCACACCAATGGCTGGAAAATGGGGCATGTAGTGCCGTCGCGCGAACTGACAACACGCATCAACGCCGAGTTGCCGATCGAGCCCGTCGATCCGAATTATGTCGGCGAAGTCGCCGAGCGCTGGCGCTACAAGGATGGGTCCGGCGAAGTCGGTTTCATCTCTTCCGTGACGCAGGCATTCTGCAAGGACTGTACTCGCGCGCGACTATCCGCGGAGGGTTCGCTCTATACCTGTCTGTTCGCCACCGAAGGAACCGATTTGCGCCATCTGACTCGCGGCGGTGCCAGCGACGAAGAACTGTCCGCGGCCATTGCCAAGGTCTGGCACGCACGCACCGACCGCTATTCCGAAATACGCACCGCCGATACGGTGAAACTTCGCAAAGTGGAAATGTCCTACATCGGGGGCTGATACAGCCTTGCGACGTGACTGGTAACTTGAACCCAGTCAGGTCAAAGAAATGCGAAGCTCGGTTCCTCCCGCTCCAAACCTCACCATTTGAGTTCAAACCCTTGAAGAAAGCCGACCTCGAAAAAAGCAAAGGCAAGAAAATCGAACGCCAGATAATCCAGGCGCCCAATCCCGCCCGATTCGGCCAGGGGACGGCCGTGATAGTGGATCGGCGCGAGCAGCGCAAACGGTACCAGGCGCTCGGCCTGGTACCGTTTGCGATCAAGCTGGAAGGCGACCTGGTAAAACAACTTCAGAAGCTGGCGCAGGAACGCGGTACCGGCCTGAACGAACTGACCGCCGAGTTGCTGAAAAAAGGGCTGAAAGCCAAGTAGCCGTCCCTTCGTCGGCTAACTATCCCCTCGCCCCTCATCCCTCGTCCCTGCAACCATGTCTTCCGTACAGACTATCCGTGACCTGACCGCTACTTCCGACTACGACCCGAATTCCATGCCGGTCGAAAAAGCGCGCGAACACATCCGCGCCTTTCTCTCGCCCGTCACGGCGGTCGAGCGGTTGAACATTCGCGCAGCACTTGGGCGTGTGCTGGCGCAAGACGTGATCTCTCCGATGAATGTGCCGCAGCACGACAACTCGGCAATGGACGGCTACGCAGTGCGCTTCGACGATCTGAAAACCGATGCAGAAGCCACGCTCAAGGTCATCGGCACCGCATTCGCCGGAAAACCGTACGAAGGAACGCTCGGCTCGGGTCAGGCGGTGCGCATCATGACCGGCGCGGTGATTCCGGCCGGTGCCGATACGGTAATCCAGCAGGAGCGCGCCAAGGCGTCGGGCGAACAGGTCGCCGTCATGCCGGTGCCGAAAAAGGGAACGAATACGCGCACTGCGGGAGAAGATCTTCGCGCAGGCGCAGCCGCGCTCAAGCGCGGTCAACTGGTGCGGCCGGCAGAGATCGGCATGATGGCTTCGCTCGGCATCGGCGAAGTCGCGGTTTATCGCAAGCTGCGCGTGGCGTTCTTTTCGACCGGCGACGAACTGGTCGCAGTCGGCGCGCCGCTCGGTCCCGGTCAGATTTACGACAGCAACCGCTATACGATCTACGGCCTGCTGGTACGGCTGGGCTGCGAAGTGCTGGATATGGGCGTGATCCGCGACACGCCGCAGGATGTCGAACGGGCCTTCGAGGAAGCCGCGCAGGCGGCCGATGTGGTGATTACCAGCGGTGGTGTATCCGTCGGGGAAGCGGACTACGTCAAGCAGATCCTCGATCGCCTCGGCGAAGTGCTGTTCTGGAAAATTGCAATGAAACCCGGCCGGCCGCTGGCCTACGGCAAGATCGGCAATGCGCATTTCTTCGGTCTGCCGGGCAATCCGGTCGCGGTCATGGTGACGTTCTATCAGTTCGTGCGCGATGCCCTGCTCCACTTGCAGGGACAGACCGGGATCACCCCGCTGCCAACCCAGAAAGTCGTCTGCACCTCGCCGATCAAGAAGGCGCCAGGCCGCACGGAGTTCCAGCGCGGCATTCTTTCGCGCGACGCGAACGGTCAGTGGAGCGTGCGCACCACTGGCGACCAGGGTTCCGGGATCCTGTCTTCGATGAGCCAGGCCAACTGCTTCATCATCCTGCCCACCGATCAAGGCAACGTCCCGGCCGGGTCGACCGTGGACGTGCAATTGCTCGAAGGGCTGATCTGACCGCTCTTCGCCAGATCCCGATTACCGGACGTTGATTTCCACGCGCCGGTTCATCGGCTCCGCGATTCCATCCGCGGTCGTCACCAGCGGCTCCCGCTTGCCCCGCCCTTCGACGCTGATGCTGTCCTCCGCGATGCCACGCCGGATCAGTTCGGCACGCACGTGCTCGGCACGCTGCAAAGACAACTTGTCGTTGTACTGGCCTGCGCCGACCGCATCGGTGTGACCGATGACGAGGATTTCCGGTGCGGGCCGCGTAGCCAGTTCAGCGAAAATCTTCTCGACCTCCGCCTCGGACTCCGGCGTCAGCTCGTCCCTGGCTTCGAGGAAATACAACAGGAATTTGGCCGGTTCGCCCGGAAGCGCGGCGAGAACAATGGCGAAGTCCTGCTTTGCAAGTTCTGGATCGTAGGTCGATTCCGTCACCATGCCCGGGCCCTCGATCAGTGCCGTCGCATAGGCCTTGTCGAGAAGGACAGCGACGCCTTCCTGGCGAACCACTACGCCGCCAATCGACCCGTCCTTCTTCGGCAGGATGGTCACCTGGTCATGGGCCGTCTTTTTGGGAGCAGGCGGCGGAGGCTCCGGCGCAGCGACCTTCGCCGGCTCGGACGGGGGTAGCGGAGCATCGCTGTACTGCACCGCCTCCCTTTCGGGTTCGGGTTGCGGCGGCGCAGGCCATAGCCCGGAACATCCGGAAAGCAGAGCCAGCAGCGAAGCCGCGAAACCGCAGCGCAGCAAATGCCACGCATCGGAACTGCGGAACCCGGCGTCAGAAAAACAGACCGTTATGGAATGCCACGGGCACATGGCTCCCTCCCCTTTGTTATTGTCGGTTTTTATCGCCGCGTGATATTGATTATAGTTACGGTGCACGCACGCTTCGTGCGGTTGTCAGAGATAACACAACACCCAGCGCTCGGCAAACCCGGAATTACGGCCTGCCCCGCCACCAGGGTGTGGATATTGGAAGGAGGATCGAAATATGGGGCATATCGACAAGCCCGAAACACAGTGGCAATGCGACCTGACGCCGGAACAATACGAGGTTCTGCGCGAGGAAGGCACCGAACGCCGCTTCACCAGCCCGCTGAACACCGAATATCGCAAGGGCGTTTTCCTATGCGCTGGCTGCGGAGAACCACTGTTCAAATCCGACATGAAGTACGACAGCAAAAGCGGATGGCCGAGTTTTTTCACGGCCCTCCCGGGCGCCATTGAAACCAAGATGGATCGAAAGCTGTTCGCGGAGCGAATCGAGTATCACTGCGCCAAGTGCGGTGGGCATCAGGGCCATGTGTTCGAGGACGGCCCGAACCCGACCGGGTTACGCTATTGCAACAATGGCGTCGCGCTGAAATTCGTTCCCGATTGACGCGGGCAGGCATTTGCCGGATTGATCGTCAGCGCAAAGCGCTTCGGTCCCGGCGGCCGCGCCATATATGGAACGGCAATAGCCCGCCGATGACGAGGCCTGTCGTCCAGTGCGCAACGCTGATGACGGGCCGGGTCGTTTCGCCACCGACGTAATACAGCAGGTATCCGGTCAGCGTCAGTAACGCGAGCACCGTCGCAACGAGCGCGCCCGTAGTGCGGTTGCGACGCAGCTTCCATGCGTTGACCATGTGCGCCCTGAGCAAAGATCCGTAGACGAACAAACCGACCATCATCGCGAAGCCGTGGACCCGCAGGATCCAGGGCTCTGCCGGATGCGGCAGGTCGTCCGCGACGCCCTGCCTCAATCCGTAACGAACCACCAGCCACAAAGCTCCGGTCGCAAAAAGAACGCCGGTCGTCAGATACAAGGTCCAGCGCAACCAGCGTGGAAGGATGATGGTATCGCCCGACCTGTTATTGTTCGACGCCATGACGGGACTATTGGACGAAAGCCGGCCAACCTCGAGAACCGGAAGCGTCACGTAAAACGCGAATTCCGCGACAGTCGGCGGCCAGCGCCCGCCCGCCATGGCGGATGAGCATTTTCGCGGCACGACGTGGAGCGAGTCGAACCACTTTCGTCAGGGCATCGGCGGCCATATTCGGTTCTGTCACCATAATTCCGCATTTCCGGTTTCTAAACGCACGTTGTCGGGGATCGTCCACGGGATCCAATGCCCTTCCGGGTTTTGTCTTCGCGTATCCACCGCTGTGCCTGTGGAACCGGCAATTGCGGCAGATCAGCCTTTCCACGGAGCCAATTTCCTCCGCCCCGGATCGTAATGGGAGCGCTCCTCGACGATCTTGTCCCCACGCCAGAGCTGATGAGCCAGTTCGTCTTGGCGGAAGAACTGCCGATCGTGAGAGATGAATTCGAATACCCAGTGGATGACCACGCGGTCGCCCTCGACAAAAAAAGTCGTCACCGGAAAAGTCCGCACCTCCTTGAAGTTATCGAGCACCTTCTGCTCGCCCGCGACA
>DASWEZ010000209.1:0-5823 GCA_036394495.1 Burkholderiales bacterium | reverse complement strand
GCGCTGCAACCGGATATTGATCCCCGCCGTTATCAGCATTGCGATCAGGGCGCCGAGACTGGCGAACGCCATATCCTTGTGCGCATCCCAGACGTCGCCCTGCGTGCCGAGGTAGGCTTGTCCGAGGTCGCCGCCGAACATCGCCGCCGCCGCCCATTCGATCAGCTCGTAGAGCATGGAAGTGGACATGGTGATGTCCAACGGGAAGAAATACCCCCAGAAACCGCGCAACCTGGCGACGCGCTGGAACACTTCGCGTATCGGGTAAGCCAGCAGCAGGCCATAGGCAAAGTGCACGACACGGTCGAAATTATTGCGCTCCCAACCGACCAGGCCGTTGAACGTGCGCCCGGTCAGCGACTCGAACCAGCGATCGTAAGGCACCTGGGCATAGGTGTAGTGCGCGCCGACCAGATGCAGGGACAGAAACAGGAAAATCAGCAAATAGGAAATGCGCGACAGCGTGAGCTTGCGGTAGCTTGCGAACATCGCACCGACGAACAGCACCACCAGTACATTTTCCAGCAGCCAGTCCTTGCGATCGTTCGGCGCGATCGCGCAAACGACGAATTCGATGCCGAGTACGATCGTAAGCAGGAACAGGAAGCGCCGATGCGGCATATTCATCAGCATGGTCGACGCCGTCCCCGAAGTTAAGTTCGCTTACGCAAGCCTTACGCGGGCCGGGTTACCGGCGGCCTGTTCGCGCGGTTGCGCCAGATAGTCCAGCACTGCAGCGACGCCTTCCTTGCGGATCGGTACACCGGCGAGCTGCAGCCCCATTTCCACGCCGCACAAGGTGCCCGCCAGGGAAAGATCGTTGAAATCGCCGAGGTGGCCGATGCGGAATATCCTGCCCTGCAGCTTGCCGAGTCCTGCACCCAGTGACATATCGAAGCGCTCGAGGATGACTTGCCTGACCTTGTCCGCGTCCTGGCCGGTCGGGAGCAGCACGGCTGTCAAAGCATTGCTGTAATCCGCGGGGTCGGCGCACAGGATTTCGAGCCCCCAGGCGCGCACGGCGCGACGCGTGGCTTCACCATGGCGGGCATGTCGGGCAAAAACATTGTCGAGCCCTTCTTCCTGCAGCATGTGCAGTGCTTCGCGCAATCCGTATAGCAGGTTGGTCGCGGGGGTGTAGGGAAAGAAACCGGATTTGTTGGGGCCCAGCATTTCGTCCCAGCTGAAATAGCTGCGCGGCAGCTTTGCATTCTTTGACGCAGCCAGCGCCTTCTCGCTGACCGCATTGAAACTCAGGCCGGGCGGCAGCATCAAACCCTTCTGCGATCCCGCCACGGTGACGTCGACACCCCACTCGTCATGGCGATAATCGATCGATCCCAGCGACGAAATGGTATCGACCAGCAGCAGCGCCGGATGGCCGGTGCGGTCGAGCGCCTTGCGCACCAGCGCAATCCGGCTGACGACGCCGGTGGAAGTTTCGTTGTGCACCACGCAGACCGCCTTGATCGTGTGATTGCGGTCCTCGGTGAGCTTGCGCTCGATCGCCTCCACGTCGGCGCCATGACGCCAGTCGCCCGGAATGAAATCGACCGCGAGTCCGAGACGCGCTGCCAGTTTTTGCCACAGCGTTGCGAATTGTCCGGTCTCCGCCATCAGAACGCGATCACCGGCCGAAAGCGTGTTGACCAGTGCGGCTTCCCAGGCGCCGGTACCGGAAGCCGGATAGATGATGACCGGGCTGCCGGTGCGGAACACCGGCTTGAGGCCTTCCAGCACTTCGCGGCCGAGTTGCGCGAATTCCGGGCCGCGGTGGTCGATCGTGGGGCGACCCATGGCGCGCAACACGCGATCTGGCACGTTGGTCGGGCCGGGAATCTGCAGGAAATGGCGTCCGCTGCGATAAGTCATGGGTGAATGCCGGGCAAAGAAGTTGAGCCTACTGAAAATCCCCGGCCGTCACAAGCGCGCCCGGGAGGGCCTCGGGTATCATCTAGGGCATCGCCTCCTTGGAATTGCAGCTCAAGCGTGAACGCCCCTGCGACGCCGATCCGGTTTCATCCTTCCCCGAACGCGCGCAACCCGCTCGAACAGCGGTTGCGTGCCAACTTCGAGGGCGAGGTGCTGTTCGATGCGTTTTCGAAAGGCCGTTATTCCACCGACGCATCCATTTACCAGATCGAGCCGATCGGCGTGGTCATCCCGCGCACCGAAGAGGCCGCCCGTATCGCGCTGCAGATCGCCGCAGAGGAAGGCGTGCCCATCCTGCCGCGCGGCGCGGGTACGTCGCAGTGCGGACAGACCGTCGGCGCAGCGCTGGTCATCGATTGCTCGAAATACCTCGACGAAGTCATCCGCATCGATGCGGACAAACGCGAAGCCACGGTGCAGCCCGGCGTGGTGCTCGATCATCTGAACGCGCGCCTGCGTTCGCACAAACTCTGGTTTCCGGTCGACGTGTCGACGTCGGCGCAAGCGACCATCGGCGGCATGACCGGCAACAATTCCTGCGGCTCGCGCTCGATCCGCTACGGCAACATGGTGCACAACGTGCTCGGCGTGGATGCATGGCTCACCGGCGGCGGCGAATTCCATTTCGGCGCCAGCAGCGAACTGGCCGGCGCGCCGGCAGGCTATCGCGCCCTGGTGGAAAAGATTCATGCAATCGTGCGGCGCGAGGCCGCGGAGATCGAAGCGCGCTGGCCCAAGGTATTGCGCCGGGTACAGGGTTACAACCTCGACATGATCCAGCCGGGTGGCAGCACGCAGCCGCTCGCGCACAATCTCGCGCACCTGCTGGTCGGATCGGAAGGCACGCTGGCATTTTCGAAGCGCGTCACGCTGAAGCTCTCGCCGATCCCCGCGCACAAGGTATTGGGCGTCGTGCATTTCCAGACCTTCCACCAGGCGATGGACCTGACGCGGCACATCGTCACGCTGGATCCGGACGCGGTGGAGCTCGTGGACCGGACCATGATCGACCTGGCGCGCGGCAATGCGGCGTTTCGCCCGATCGTCGACAAATTCCTGCAGGGCGAACCCGCAGCCATTCTGCTGGTGGAGTTTGCCGGCGAGGACAGGGACGCGCTGGTTGTGCGGCTCGCGCGGCTTGCCGAACTGATGGGCGACCTCGGCCTGCCCGGCAGCGTCGTGCAGATCACCGAGACCGCGCTGCAGAAAGACATCTGGGAGGTGCGCAAGGCCGGGCTCAACATCATGATGTCGATGAAAGGCGACGGCAAACCGGTTTCCTTCATCGAGGATTGCGCCGTGCCGCTGGAGCACCTCGCCGAGTATACCGACCGGCTGACGAAAGTCTTCGAGAAGCACGGCACGCGCGGCACCTGGTACGCGCATGCCTCGGTGGGTACGCTGCACGTACGGCCGATACTCGACATGCGCCGCGACGGCGCCGAAAAAATGCGTGCCATCGCCGAAGAGGCCTGTGCCATGGTCAGGGAATTCAAGGGCGCCTATTCCGGCGAGCACGGCGACGGCCTGGTGCGCTCCGAATGGATCGAGCCGATTATCGGCACGCGGCTGACCGCGGCGCTGGCGGAAGTGAAGGCTTTGCTGGACCCGAAGGGTCTGATGAATCCCGGCAAGATCGTGCGGCCGACGCGCATGGACGACCGCAGCCTGTTCCGCTACAAACCCGGTTACCGGACGCAGCACATCGACACCGCGCTCGACTGGTCGGCATGGGGCGGCTTCGCCCCCGCGGTCGAAATGTGCAACAACAACGGACACTGCCGCAAGTTCGACGCCGGCACCATGTGTCCCTCGTTCCTTGCCACCGGCGATGAGCAGCACCTGACCCGCGGCCGCGCCAACACTCTCCGGCTGGCGATATCCGGCCAGCTCGGCGCGGACGCACTGGTGTCGGACGCGATGCGCGACACGATGGATTTGTGCGTGAGCTGCAAGGGTTGCCGGCGCGAATGCCCTACCGGCGTGGACATGGCGCGCATGAAAATCGAATTCCAGCACCAGTACGCTAAACGCCACGGCCTCACGCTGCGGCAAAAACTCATCGCCTACCTGCCGCGCTACGCTCCTGCGGTCTCCAGGCTGGCGCCTTTGCTGAATCTGCGCGACGCGATTCCCGGCGCGGCGTGGATTACGGAGAAGCTCTTCGGTTTGAGCGCGCGCCGCAGTTTGCCGCGCTGGTCCACCTCACCCCAGCCCTCTGCTTCGCCTCAAGTGTCTCCTTGTCCACGGAGCGGAGAGGGAGAGAAAAAAGTGGTTTTGTTCATCGACACGTTCAGCCGTCATTTCGAAAGGGAAAATGTTGGAGCGGCGCTCGAGGTTTTGGAGGCGGGCGGTTACACAGTGGAATTCGCCTCACCGGTGGACAAGGGGCGGCCGTTGTGTTGCGGCAGGACGTTTTTGGCCGCGGGCCTGGTCGAAGAAGCGAAGACCGAAGCGCGCCGCATGCTGCAGTCACTGAAGCCTTACGTGGAACGCGGCATCGCGGTGGTCGGGCTGGAGCCGTCTTGCCTGCTGACCTTGCGCGACGAATATCTGGCGATGGGTTTCGGCGAAGAGGCCGAGCGCCTTGCCGGACAGGCCATGCTGTTCGAGGAATTCATCGCCGCCCGCGCGCAGGCCGGCGAGCTGCGCCTCGCGCTTGCGCCGCTGGCCACGAACGCGGCTTTGCTGCACGGGCATTGTCACCAGAAGGCATTCGATGCCATGCCCGCGGTGCGCAGGGTTCTGCACATGATTCCCGGATTGAACGTGGAGACCGTAGAATCGAGTTGCTGCGGCATGGCCGGCAGCTTCGGCTACGAGGCCGAGCATTTCGACGTCAGCATGAGAATGGCGGAACTGTCACTGCTTCCGGCGGTGAGGAAGGCGAAGCCCGAAACCGTGGTCGTCGCCGACGGCACGAGTTGCCGCCATCAGATTCACGACGGGTGCGGTCGCGAGGCCTTGCACGTGGCGAGGGTGCTGCAGATGGCGCTGAAGAAATGACCGCTCCGGGAAAACCTGCCGGCGAGGGAATCACGGTTGAACAATAAACTGAAACGTTTTTTACTCTATTACCTGCCATTGCTGGCCAACATAGGCCTGATCGTCTATCTGGTCTGGCAACTCAACCTCGTGCCTTATTTTCAGCGCCAGGGCGAATTCCAGATTTTTTCCGTGCTCTACGCGGTCGGTGGCATGGTTGTCGCGGTGTCGGGCATTGCCGCGTTCATCCACGTCGCCGCGAACCAGAAAGGACCGCGCCGGCTGTTCGCGCTGTCGCTGGTGAACACCATCATTCCGACCGTGCTGCTGCTTGCCATGCTTCAGTTCCGCTGACGGGGACATCGATGAGCGAATCCAGGTGGAGATATCACGGCGTGCGCATCGTCAAAGCTTCGGAACTCGACACCAATACGGCACAGACGCCCGGTATGAATCGCGCGGCCGCCATCACCCATGCGCGCTGCGGGGCCGAGAAACTGTGGGCCGGCACGGTGGTGATCCATGCCAGGGCGAAGACCGGCGCCCATCATCACGGGCCGGTCGAGAGCGTCATCTACGTGGTGAGCGGCAGGGCGCGCATGCGTTGGGGAGACAGCCTGGAATTCGTGGCGGAAGCGGGGCCCGGTGATTTCATCCATGTGCCGCCGTTCGTGCCGCACCAAGAGATCAACGCTTCAGAAGACGAGCCCCTGTCCTGCGTACTGGTGCGGTCGGGACAGGAACCGGTGGTGGTCAACCTCGATATCCCGGTGGCCGAAGAGCCGGAGCAGGTTCATTGGGTGGACAATATCCACCCTGCGCCGAAAGCTTAGGCCGGAAAAATTCCAGCACGGTTTTAGCGGCTGCGCGAAGTTATTTCATGCGGGTCGCCTGGCGGTAATGGCG
>DASWEZ010000208.1:0-4886 GCA_036394495.1 Burkholderiales bacterium | reverse complement strand
ACGGGGGTGGGTTGCGTGTAGCCTTCGTCGGCAACAGCGCGGACCAGCTCGGCACGAAGGCCGAGCGTTTCAAATGAATTGCTAATGGATATCTCCTGAAACAGCCTGCGGAAGCCCGAGGGCATTTCCGAACCGGTTCAGGCAGAATCGAACAGAGTTGAAATTTTTCGGGGAAGCAGAACTACCACGAAAGGGCTGAAACGCGGACCGATTGACGCGAAACAAAATCCTTGGACCGGATAATACCGGTTTTCACGTCCGACGTCGCGGTTTTTCCGCCTTTTCCCGGTTCCGCGCCCGGCGCGCACGTTCCTTGCACTGTCCTTTTACAATGTATTCGGGTCCCGACCATCCCTCCGGAGATTCCCCTCGCACCATGGGTTTGCGCACGGCTGGCCACATTTCACCGGCACTGCACTGGTGCGCCGCGCACCGCTATCGGCCGGCTCCCCGCCATGGAGGGCAAACATGAGCGCCATCGTCTCGTCCAGCGGAACCGATGCGCCGTCGGTCAGGCTATCCGGATCGACGGCGCTGGCCGGACACATAACTGCCGCGGATGTAGCCATCAAGGATCTCGGCAAGTGCCTGCTGCCTTCGCCGGTCGTCGCCCATCTCGGTGAAAGCGCCGTGGTGTACGTAGGCGCCGCGGAGAAAGTGCTGGTGGACGATCGCATGTCGGTGATCCGCACCCATGCCGCGCAGGCCATCACGCTGCCGGCCTTTGAACTGGCCGGTCCGCGCAACAAGGTTTTCTTCGATCCGCGCACGGTCGGCTGCGGCATCGTCACCTGCGGTGGTCTTTGTCCCGGCATCAACAACGTCGTGCGCGGCATCGTGCTCGAACTCGCGCGCGGCTACGGCGTCAAGCGCATCCTCGGCTTTCGCTACGGCTACGAGGGGCTGATTTCGCGCTTCGGCCACGAGCCGGTCCAACTGACCCCGGAGTCGGTGGCGCACATCCATCATCAGGGCGGCACCATCCTCGGCTCCTCGCGCGGTTCGCAGGATCCGGGCGAAGTGATCGACAATCTCGAGGCCAACGCCATCAACATCCTGTTCGTGATCGGCGGCGACGGTACCATCCGCGCGGCTATGCAGTACACCGCGGAAATAGAACGGCGCGGCCTGAAGATCGCGGTCGTCGGCGTGCCGAAGACGATCGACAACGACATTCATTTCATCGATCGCAGCTTCGGCTTTGAAAGCGCCTATTCAGCGGCAGTCGACGTGGTGCGCAGCGCGCGCGTCGAGGCAATGGGCGCGCGCAACGGCATCGGCCTGGTCAAACTGATGGGCCGGCATTCCGGCTTCGTCGCCTGCCAGGCCGCACTCGCGTCCGCGGACGTGGATCTCGTCCTCATCCCCGAGATCAAGGCCACGCTGGAAGGCGAACGCGGCGTACTCGGCAATCTCGACAGGGTGCTGGCGCGCAAAGGTCACGCGGTAGTCGTCGTCGCCGAAGGGGCGGCCCAGGAATTGATGGAAGACGACGCCAGCGCAGGCGGCACGGACAAGAGCGGCAATGCGAAGCTCAAGGATATCGGCGTGTTCCTGCGCGAACGCATCACCGACCATTACAAGCGGTCCAATCGCGAAGTCACGCTGAAATACATCGATCCGAGCTACATCATCCGCAGCGTACTGGCCACACCCTCGGACAGCGTCTACTGCTGGAACATGGCGCGTAATGCCGTGCACGCAGCCATGGCCGGTAACACTGAAATGCTGATCGGCCGCTGGCACGGCCGCTTCGTGCACGTGCCGATGCCGCTTGCAACCCGCAACCGCAAACAAGTCGACATCACCGCCGATCTGTGGATGTCGGTGATCGAGGCGACCGGTCAGCCCAGGAATTTTTCCTGAACGCGGGAGACTCTAGCCGCAAGCGCCGACAGCGCCGCAGGCGGTGCAGAATTCGCAACCGTCTTTTTTGATCACGGCGCTATTTCCGCATTCCAGGCAACGCTTGCCTGGCAGGATCTGCAAGTCGTTCGATTTGCGTTCGCGATTCGCTTCGGGATTTTCCAGCACGCCCATTTCGTCGATCGGATAGCCGCGCTCGTCGAGAACGCCCAGCATCGCGTACCGATGGATCATGAGTTGAGCGACATAGGCCACCGTGCTCGGCCAGTTGCGCTGCTTCTCGCTGCCAGGCACCCGCGCCATGAAATCGCCGAGCGGCTCGGCATAACTCAGCAGCTTGCGCAGCTTCATGCCGATCCAGGCCGGATCGATGACGCGCATGTCGAGCGACAGCAGCTTGCACAAGCCGTCGAGCGAGCGCGGATAGCTGCCCGCCATCCACACCGAGTACGGCCGGCGCTGGCCGGAAGGCAGCACCAGTTCCTTGAGGATCAGCACGAAATCGTCGCCCGAACTCGCATTGAAGACATCGACCGACCACGACATGGTGCCGTCGGTACCGGTCTTCGGTTCCTTTTTCGCGAACAAGGCATCCAGCACCGGTGAACGATCATCGCGCGGCGTCAGGCCGCCGAGTTGCTCCACTCGCCAGTTCACGATGCGGGCGAACGCGGCGACCGTGCTTGGCATGCGCACCACCGCGCCGTCGGGCGGCATCGGGCAATCGAAGGCATCGTCGCCTGCGGTGCGGGAAAGGATGTCGAGCTTCGTGCGCAACCACGCGCGGTCCTGCGCGCGCATATCCATCGACAGTGTCTTGGCGACGGCACCGAGCCCGCGCGGCTGTTCGTTGCCGTTGACCCAGACTTCGAAGGCATGCGGATCGCCATTGTCGACATGGCCCACGAAAATCGCGAACTGCCCGGCCGGCGATTCGATCATATAAGTCCAGGCCGGATTGCCTGCCGTCATCTGCGGCCGGCTGGGCCAGCGCAGGCTCGACAGCGCCGGCATCGGTGCGGCATCGAGGTGGATGCGGCGGTCGGCATCAGTCGTGTCGAGATCGTTCGGTGACTCGCTCTGCGGAGTGACCGAGAGGACGGAGCCCAGCACGCCGTTCGGCCGATAAGTCGTGATGCCTTTCAGGCCGGCCTTCCAGGCTTCGAGGTACAAATCCTTGAAATTGTCGAACGGATAGTCTTCCGGCACGTTCACGGTCTTGCTGATCGCCGAATCCACGAACGGCGCGACCACCGCAACCATGCGCATGTGATCGAGCGCCGAAATCTCCAGCGCGGTCACGAATTGCGCAGGAAGCTTAGTCACGTCCCCACCGATGTGGCGATATACACGCCATGCGTGATCCTCGACGTCGTAAACCTTGTGCGAACCGTCCGCCTCGCGCTTCTTGCGCTGGTAAGTCCAGGAATACGGCGGCTCGATGCCGTTGGCCGCATTGTCGGCAAACGCCAGCGAGATGGTGCCGGTCGGCGCGATGGAGAGCAGATGGCTGTTACGCAGTCCATGCTTGCGGATATCGCGCTTGATGCTTTCCGGGAGGCGCGAAGCAAAACGCGGAGAAGCGAGATATTGCTCCGCGTCCAGCAGCGGGAATGCGCCTTTCTCGCGCGCCAGGTACACGGATGCCGCATAAGAATCGTCGCGCATGGCTTCAGCAATCTTTGCGCCCATCCTGCGCGCCTCTTCGCCGTCGTAGCGCAAGCCGAGCATGATCAGCGCATCGCCCAGGCCGGTGAATCCGAGACCGACGCGGCGCTTGTTCTTCGCTTCTTCAGCCTGCTGCGGCAGCGGCCAGACGGTTACGTCGAGTACGTTGTCGAGCATGCGCACGGCGACCTTCACGACTTTCGCAAAGGCCTCGAAGTCGAAGCGTGCCTTCGGACTAAATGGCTGGGATACGAACGGCGTCAGATTGACGCTTCCAAGGCAGCAGCAACCGTAAGGAGGCAGAGGTTCCTCGCCGCATGGGTTCGTAGCTTCTATTCTTTCGGTGTACGAAAGATTGTCATCGGCATTAATTCGATCAATAAAGAGCACGCCGGGCTCGGCATGATCGTATGTCGACTCCATGATCTGCTTCCACAGATCGCGCGCCTTGACCGTGCGGTAGATCCAGCGGCCATCCGTTGCCTGGCGTTCGGGCGCGCCGATTACTTCTTTTCCCGGCCGAACCGGATGCACCAGTTCCCAATCCCCGTCGGCCTCCATCGCGCGCATGAACGTATCGGTAACCGCGACGCTGATGTTGAAATTGCGCAGGTCGCCTTCGTCCTTGGCGTGGATGAATTCCTCGATGTCGGGGTGGTCGCAGCGCAGGATACCCATCTGCGCACCGCGGCGCGAACCAGCGGACTCCACCGTTTCGCAACTGCGGTCGAACACGCGCATGTACGACACCGGCCCACTCGCACTGCTCTGCGTACCGCGCACCAGCGCACCGCGCGGACGGATCGACGAGAAGTCATAGCCGACACCCCCGCCACGGCGCATGGTTTCCGCGGCCTCCATCAGTGCGACATATATTCCGGGCTTACCGTCGCTCATTTCCGAGACGGAATCGCCCACCGGCTGCACGAAGCAGTTGATCAGCGTCGCGGTGAGTGTGGTGCCGGCCGCAGAGTTGATGCGCCCGCCCGGGATAAAGCCGTTCTCGAGCGCTTCGAAGAACAGCGGCTCCCATTTGCCCGGTTCGGATTCCACGGCAGCGAGTGCGCGCGCCACGCGGCGCCGCACATCCTCGATGCTGCGCTCCCCGCCCTTGGCGTACTTCTCCAGCAGGACGTCGATGCTGACCTGTTGCGGGGCTAGAACCAGATTGGTGTCGTTGGCTTTCACAATTAAGATTCCACAAATAGCTGGTGAATTACCCTCGCCTAAAGGCGAGGGCTTCAAATGACGGCTCAAGCCGGTGAGAGTCGGCCATGCGGCCGACTGCCTTACACAACCTTGAAGTGGTCATCCGGCACTTCCGGTTTTTGATCCTCGATGTATTTCTTCCA